>WFMO01000063.1 GCA_015489055.1 Helicobacteraceae bacterium
ATCTTGTTATAGATACTATTTATATGAAAGATAGTCCCGATGAAGAATCGTATATCGTTATATTGCAAAATCTACATCAAACCAACATCTCCCTCGAGCCGTTAGTGCAGATAGACAAAGATACCATCTCTACAGAAGATACAATTCATCATGAACAGCCACTAACCGAAGCTGTTGTTGAGCCAAAAATACTTAATGACAACGATGCGCTAGACAATCTCAATACACAAACTGCTCTTAAGCCTGAAAATATAGACAATCATACACAAAAAAGCCCGATGCTTGGTGATTATCTATCTCCAGCTCAACCGGCTTCAGATAACCAAATCAATCAATATTTATATGATCCTAAAGTGGCAGCTGATGAATTGGGTCTTCCTATTGATCTGATAGAGGAGTTTATAGGGGATTTTATACAGCAGGCATATGATTTTAAAGATGGCTTATACAGTGCTGTTGATAATGAAGATCATGAAACGCTTAAGAATTTATCTCATAAACTAAAAGGGGTAGCCGCTAATCTTCGCATAGAAGATGCTTTTGAGGCTTTACGTATCATCAATACCTCAACAGATACAATGGAAATACAATCAAATCTTGATATTTTCTACTCTATCATCAGTAAACTAGACAAAAAAGAACAACAAGAAAAAATAGCTCAAGATATCACAACACCCAAAAAAGTACCGGCAGAAAAAGATTCCAAATTAATTGATGATGATATATATGCAAACCTGTTACAAGATGAAGATTTAGCATCTGCAACTGGGGATAAAGATAAAAAACAAACAGAGCCGCCGCCAAAAATAGATAAAGAGCCCATAAATACACAAAGTTTATCACCAAAACCTCGAATTGATATGGTGTTAAAATATGATAAACAAAAAATTGTAAATGAACTTGGATTAGAAGAAGAGATTATTGATACCCTGTTGCATGAGTATAAAATGCAACTTACTTCTTTTGTGCAAGAAACTAAGCAGGCAATGCAATCAAATAATCTGAAACAGGTACATCAGCTCGCCCTAAATATAAAAGGCACAAGTGATAATCTTCGCCTATCGCAAATCTCAGCTCTTCTTGAACAATTAATGCTTACGCATAAGCCGCAAGAGATAACCGATACAATCAAAGCTTTACAGCAATATTTAACACAGATTTAAAAAAGGACGATACAAATGCAAATAGGTTTAAGAAATAAATTAAGAGTAATCAGTCTGATTCCAATCATCATCCTTTTACTCGTAGCATCTTTTTATGTATATACATCATACAATAAATATAAAAGCGTAGAAAAATTACAAGTACAGTTAAAGCAAAATATCTATTTTAGTCAGCTAGCACACGAAATATCACATGAGCGGGGACTAAGTATCTTGTATGCGACAGATAACTCTGCTGCAACCTTGAAGATATTAAATAAAACAAGAGATATAGTCAATCACAGTATTGCAAAGTTTGAAGCATATGCAAATACTTTACGACAATTAAACTATATCTCTAAAACAGAGGTTAATCAACGATTAGGCAGTATGTCTAAAATTTTGCAAAGTCTTATCATACTGCGTCAGCGTATTAATAAGCATACTGCTAGTTTTGATAATATTTTTTATGGTCCATACAGCAAAGCCTTGTCGTATCTGTTAAATCAGACCAAATCCTTGGCAAATCTGCATATAGATGAAGAGATTGGTACAATGTCAGGAGCATACATAGGTTTTGTCAGAGCACAGACATATACATCAAATGAGCGTGATTTCGTATCCAATATATTGGCTCGTCATCTGCTTATGAGCCAAGCTATGATGGGACATTGGCTTACATATATCGACAAAGATGATGCTCTGAATTTTGATAGTATCGGCAATAAGAAAATTTATAACAAGCTATACCATATATTTGATAATAAGAACACTATTAATCTTTTCAATAATATTAATAGAAATAGACTAGCTATAACATTTGCAGCATCTACCGGTAAATACTCCGTACCTGTAAATATGTGGTTTAGCATGTTAACTCAAAAAGAAAATATTATAGCCAATGCTCAAGCAGTTATACTTCAAGCTATGAACACAAAAAGTATGCTAATCAAGCAAGAAGCACTTAGAATTTTATTCATCTCAATTGCTATATGGATTATCGCTATATTC
This sequence comes from Helicobacteraceae bacterium, assembly GCA_015489055.1. Classification (GTDB taxonomy): domain Bacteria; phylum Campylobacterota; class Campylobacteria; order Campylobacterales; family Sulfurimonadaceae; genus Hydrocurvibacter. Next base: position 2,154 of record WFMO01000063.1, read on the forward strand.
TTGACGTTGTTAGCTTTTTTTGTCGCCCGTGATATTACAAGAAATATTAAAAACCTTGAATCTGTTTTAAAACGTGTCGCAAAAGATACACAGCACAGTGAAGATGACATCAATATCAACCTTGACACAT
>WFMO01000064.1 GCA_015489055.1 Helicobacteraceae bacterium
CTCTTTTGATGGCATTTATAAGTGTATCCACTTCAAATGGTTTTAATAAAAAATCTTTAACTCCTAAATGGATTGATTCTATGGCCCGCTGCAAGGTTGCGTTGCCGGTCATGATGATGACATCATATCTACCGTTAAGAGCTTTTATAAATTCAATACCATCTATTTTGGGCATATTGATATCTGTGATGATTAGCTCAAAACTATCGTCTATAACCTTCAGAGCGTCAGTAGCATTTTTAAATGTTGTTACTTCAAACTCATTAAAATGAGCCATAGCTATCTGCAGTGATTTACGCATATTAATATCATCTTCTACAATAGCTATCTTCAAAACTTACCCCATGGTTTTATCTTAAAATGCTCAGTTACAATAAATACCTATAGTATTTATTCCGGCTTCGCGCTTAATGATGTGATTTTAACAAAATTTTGATTAAAATGGACTGTAAAACATTGAGGCTTAAGTGTTACTATAGTCATGGAGTGTTCAATATGATTGTTAAAGGTTTCGTTTGATTTTATCCTAAGCCCAAGTTGTCTCATATATGAGCTAAAGCTGTTAAAATGTTTCAAGATAATTGTTTCTAGATTTTTAGAGCCGTTTGTTTGTAGATTTAAAGATAAGCCATGTTTTAAAGTACACGGTACCATGGCGCGAGATACATAAAGTGAGCTGTTTGTTAAGATATTGTTTGACACAACTCCTCTATATGAGATAATGTACTGGCTACCGTATAAATAAGATACGCAGCAAGCTATCGCGCAAATTGAGAGTAGGCGATTAGTATGTCCATCTGTACTTCGCAAAGTCCATCTTTAAAGGTTGTGTTTTGTATATGCGCATTTCTTATCATAGCATTCACAGATGTTCTAACGGATGAGTTTTTAAGCATCATATTTTTAACGTAATCATGTCCCTGGACTTTTATCCCCTCGACTCTTGCTGCTATTTGTCTGTATGCGTCTATTACGGCTGCACGCTTTGCCATAGCATACGCTTGCGCAGGTGATGTTGTGTTAAGTGGAGCCACGCCTTCTCCAGTTACTGTGATACGTATTGGATGGTGAGCTCTTAGTATCGGCGTAACACTGTTTTTAGCAGGGGTCCTCTTGTTAGGGATTTGAGTCGTAGTCGTTTGATTAAATACGTATGTAGTAGGTGGTGGCGGTGTTTGCGTGTGAAGTGCCGCACAAGATATGGTAAGTAATCCAAGAAGTGATATCAAAAAAGCCGTAAATTTCATTTTGTATTCCTATATAGTTATAGATTTACTGGAATATAAGCATATTATATTCCAGTTTTAAGACTATTTTTCTTCTTCGTCAGATACGTCCTCTGTTTTAGGACAACTAGAAATGCTGACGACATCATCTCCTTTTAAAATATATACTCCACTTGTGTTTCTTGAAGATTTAGAAATGGTTTGCATATCAACGCGGATCATTTTACCTGTTTTTGTTAAAGCCATCATATCTAAACCTGTATCGACCATCAGGCATCCAACTACGTTTGAGCCTGTTTTTTGATTAAGCTTCATAGCAATAACACCCGAGCCACCCCTGTTTGTAAGTCTGTATTCGCCTGCATCTGTACGTTTTCCGATACCCTTTTCGCTAACCATCAATATCTCCTGCTCATCGCTTGCTATGATATTGGCATCGACTACTTGATCGTCGGGTATTTTAAACTTGATACCTCTGACGCCTCTTGTAGAACGACCTTGTTCGCGTATTTTTTCAATCTCAAATTTGATGCATTGAGCTTTTTGCGTAACTATAAATAAATATCTTATCTCTTTTGTAGCTATTTTAGCTTTTACCAGTGCATCATCATCGTCAAGTACGATAGCTCTTACACCATTGCTTCTTATATTTGAAAACTCGGATAAGTTTGTACGTTTTACAACACCTTTTTGAGTAAAAAAGACAACAGACTTTTCGTTACTAAAATCTGTTGTAGGTATAATTGAGCGTATATTTTCATTCGCAATAAGATTTAATAGATTAACAACAGCTTTGCCTTTGGCGGTTCTGCTGCCTTCTGGTATGCGGTAAACTTTCAACCAGTGAAGCTGTCCGCGGTCCGTGATGAATAGTAAAGTATCATGAGTATTACATGTAAAGAAACTTTCTATAAAGTCATCTTCATAAATCGTAACCGCTGTTTTGCCTTTACCGCCTCTTCTTTGTTTTTCGTACTGTGCTAAAGGAACACGTTTGATATATCCACGGTGAGTTATAGTTACTACCATAGGCTCATTTGGAATCAAATCTTCTATATCAATATCATCATAATCATCTTCGATAATGGTACGTCTGTCTTCACTGTAGAGTTC
>WFMO01000065.1 GCA_015489055.1 Helicobacteraceae bacterium
GCATCTTCAAACCTGTTTAACGTACACAACAATTTCTCAAAATCTTTGTGTATTTGATGATACCCGTTTATTAGCATGGAGGATGTCGGACTGTGCAGCGGGTATGACGCTAGTTCTTTACATGTAAGAGTATGCATCTCTTTGTTTTTGGACAGTCCCAGATAGTCATTAGATGCAAAATCTCTAACCGAGTAATTAGCCAAAACTCTCTTACGAAAACGATTAGACTTTTTAAGCGCACGCAGCTCAGCTTCATAATAATTCATATTGGTATTATATCTAAGTAAGAAAAAAAAGTGTATAATTATAACTCCTAAAGAGTGCGAACAATCGTATATAAGGGGTTCTACAGATTCGTAAAGTGAATTACGTAGTAATTTTTGTGTGTCGGTGATATCGCTTGAAGTATGTTTACTCTGCTGAGATGCTGCCGCCTAAAAAAATTCTCGCTTCACTATTGTTAGGCTTTGAGAACCAAAGCTAAGTGCGAGACGCCTCTTTGGGTACTTTAATTTTTAACCTGATTTATTTATTGATGTTACACGTTATAATGAGTAAAGCCCATTATAATGGCAGAGATACTATGTCTCTATAGCCGCTACAAAAAGTAAACTTTTTGTAGAAACCGGGTGAAATATCATACTCATTAAGATGGATTAGTTTAGAGATTTTTACAAGGGATTTGAATGGATATTTTGATTATTGGAAGCGGAGGGCGTGAATACTCTATAGGACTTGCATTATCTAAAGATCAAGCCGTAAATAAGTTATATTTTGCGCCCGGCAATGGAGCTACCGATGCATTGGGTAAAAATATCGACATCACAGATTACCAACAGTTGGTCGGTTTTGCCAAACAAAACAGCATAGATCTAACTATTGTAGGTCCTGAAACTCCGCTAGTAGAGGGTGTAGTTGATATCTTTCAAAGCGACGGACTGGTAATTTTTGGGCCGGGTAAAGCCGCAGCAAGATTAGAAGGCTCAAAAGTTTATATGAAGAATTTTTTAGCCAAATATTCTATACCTACTGCGCAATATATTCAGACATCTTCAGCTAAAGAAGCATTGTCTTTTATTCAGACTCTAAAAACCCCCATAGTCGTAAAAGCTGACGGTTTGTGTGCCGGCAAAGGCGTAATTATCGCACAAAGCATTGATGAGGCAAATGATGCGGTTGTAAAGATGCTAAGCGGTGAGAGCTTTGGAGATGCCGGAAGCAAAGTCATTATCGAAGAATATTTAGACGGATATGAGCTGTCCATGTTTGCTATATGTGATGGTAAAGATTTTATACTTTTACCCGCAGCGCAAGATCATAAAAGATTAAAAAATAATGATGAGGGACCAAATACCGGCGGCATGGGTGCGTATGCCCCTACCCCACTGGCACATGATGAGTTATATGAAAAAGTAAAAAAGAGAATTATACGCCCTACATTAGACGGGATGAATCAAGAAAAAGCTCCATTTCGCGGTGTGCTGTTTATAGGAATCATGGTCGTAGAAAACGAACCTATCACACTGGAGTTTAATGTAAGATTTGGCGACCCTGAGTGCGAAGTGCTTATGCCTCTTATGAAAACGCCTGCAAGTGAGCTGTTTTATAAAGCTGCCACCGGTGATTTGCACAATCTACATGTAGAGTTTGAGGATAAATACGCAGTCGGCGTCGTAATAGCAAGTGCTAATTATCCATACTCCACATCTATACCTGCTGAGATAGTCGTAGATAAAATCGTACATAAAGAGATAGCGGATAATACTCACATCTCTTATGCCGGTGTTAAAAAAGAAGATGATATTTTATACGCAACAGGTGGCAGAGTTTTAGTGTGTGTTGGCATGGGCGCATCTATTAAAGAAGCAAAAGACAGAGCGTATATGTTGTGTGGACAAGTACATTTTGCGGGTAAAAAATTTCGTACCGATATAGCTTACCAAGCTCTTTAGAGATATACAATATGAATGAAGAGATCCACAATCTGCTAGAAATGCACCAACTAACTCTGGCTTCTATTTTCAAAAGGTTTATTGCTTTTATTATAGATGATTTTTTGATGTCTGTTGTATTTGTTTTTATCATCTGGAGCGATTTTGAAAAAGCTACGTCTTCACTCCAAATGATAAACATCATGGATTCGTATATATTGGTATATATGTTGCTTAAAATTATATATCAAACTCTTTTTGTTTACATGTACGGCGCTACTCTTGGAAAGATGGTCATGAAAATAAAAATTATAGAGATTAAGACCTTACAAAAACCATCCTTAAGCGCATCTTTTAACAGAGCAGTTTTTAGAATTGTAAGTGAAATGATTTTTTATCTGGGTTTTTTATGGGGTGTATTAAATCCGACCAGACAGACCTGGCATGATTTAACTGCTAAAACATTGGTCATAA
>WFMO01000066.1 GCA_015489055.1 Helicobacteraceae bacterium
ACCCTGCCCTCATATATCGATAAGCTTCAGCTTCATAAATATTTAGAAGAATTGTGGAAAGTTTTTAGTATTGCCAATAAAGCTATAGAGGAACACACCCCGTGGGTTAAGGTAAAAGAGAACAAAACAGAAGAAGCTCTTGCCACTATTGCGCTTGTAGCAAATATTTTAGCAAAAGCTTCAATTTTATTATATCCTGTTATGCCAAAAACGACTTCTATTATAGCAGATACATTGTCGTTTTCTATTGATACTAATTCATATGAATCATTGATCATTAAAAAAGGGCTTCTTGCTCCTTTTATCATTAAAAAAACACCACCTTTATTTCCTCGTATAGAAGATGAAGTTGATATTGAAACAGAATCTACGAAAAAAGATACTATTAAAACAGAGCTAAAACCACAAAATGATGACGGCTTAATAGAAATAGGACAATTTTTTCAAACATCTTTAAAGGTGGGTACTGTTATTGATGCAGTTGAAGTAGCTAAGAGTAAAAAACTTTTGCGTTTAAAAGTAGATCTAGCAGAAAATGAGCCAAGACAGATTATAGCCGGTATTAAAGAGTTTTATACACCAAAAGAACTAATAGGCACGCAGGTATGTGTTGTGGCCAACTTAAAACCTGCAAAGCTGATGGGTCTTGTCTCAGAAGGTATGCTTCTAGCAGCTAAAGATGAATCTGGCTTGTCATTATTAAGAGTTGAGTCTTACAAAAAAGAGGGTACAACAATTGGATGAGACTTGAAAACGTAATAGCTCTCACAGATGCAAAACTTTTAAATAAGCCATCCATATCATCGTTTAATTCGATCTCTTTAAAACTTTCAAGCTTAAAAAGGGGCGATCTTTTTATAGCCAATAATCCGCAAGATATTCAAGAAGCGATAAGGTTAGGTGCTTATGGCGTTATATTTGATTCGCAAGCAAATATTTCTGATGTTGAAATAGCATGGATGCATGTATCAAGCGTTAAAGATGCATTATCAAAAATACTAAGATTCCATCTTTTAAATAAAAATATCAGTATATATGAATGTGATGAGATTACGCTAAAGCTGGCAACACAAATAACAAGCAGTAAAGAAGTCGTAGCAATCGGAGGCAATATTTATGATGCTTTTGAAATATTGTGGAATAATAATCACGTTTCTTTATTATTATTTTTAGACTCATTTAAATATAAAAATATTTTTATATCGGTTAAGGTGTTTCCTAAAATAACGCCCTGCAAGATTAATATTATTGAGCAAACACTATTTGAAACATCCTTTATTTACGATAATATTTTTTATGAACGTAAGCTGTTGTCACCTTTTTTTATTCCATATTTAGAAAATATTTTACAACTATTTAAAAATGAAAAAATACAATACAATATCTCTTCATTTAATATTAAAAATCATTTTCAAGCAGTTTTTATTAATAATAATCTTGAAGAAAAAGAGTTTGGAACCAGCGAGAAAGTGTTGATTTTTGAGCCAAGTTTCCAACCTGTTTTATCACAAATAGAATTTTTAAAACGACAGGCAGGCTGGGCAAAAATTATTTATATTATTCCTGCATATCGACAAAATAAATTTACTGATTTAACCAATATATTGACCTATAACACTAAATTGGATATAATCAATATAATAAAAACTGTAGATTTTCATTTTGCATTAATTGCAGAACAAAATGCTCTGTTGCTTAAAGAGAATTTGATTATTAAGCAGCCAAAACAGTTAACTTTAGATTTATAGAGGTAATAATTGAAGTCTGACAATAGTGACGAACCGCCCTCGTATTTTGCATCACTGTATTTATATCATAAAGCATTTATAGCAGGTGTTTTTTTGTCGCTTTGTACATTATTGATTCATTTTAGCTTACATGATATTTATTTAACCGTCTTTTTTTCATCTTTTAGTATTGCGCTCTTATCTATAACGGTTTCAAGGGTAGCTGAAGCATTATCTCATAAACTACAAGAACCGTACGGAAGCAGTGTCTTGACATTCAGTGCAGTTATCGTTGAAATCATTATACTTTTTATGATTTTATATACTTCTACGAATGCGCAACATGCCTTAGCTACTGTAAAAGGGGGGATTGTATCTGCGATTATTGTAGATATGAATGTATTGTTGGGCTTGGCGGTATTTATAGGCGGTTTATCATTTAAAGAGCAGGAGCATAATGAGGATACATCAAGCACATATACCACTATTTTATTGGTTGCATCTTCTGCATTACTGATTCCTAGTGTATTTAAGTATGCAAACGGAAGTAACCATCATTTAGTTTTGTTGTCCAATCTTATAGCAATAGTACTTTTTTGCTTTTATATCGTGATTGTTATTTTTCAAACTAAAACGCATCAGCATTTTTTTAAATCTACATTAAGAAATAGAACTTTCAGATATCAATACGGTATAGATGAAAATGAACAAAACGAAGTTCGTGATATATTTGAGATGCATAATTTATATATTAATTTTTTAACTATTTTTGTGTTAATAGCCATGATAGGATTTATAGCAGAAATATTTGCCAGCGACGGTATGACACTTGTATTAAAATATCATTTACCAGTAGGCTTAGCAGGTCTTTTTATTGCTATTATCTCTGTAGCGCCTGAAATTATGACTGCCATTAAAGCTGCGCAAAATGACCAGATTCAAAGAGTTATAAATATTGCCATGGGTGCATCAACGGTTTCTATTATGCTTACCGTCCCTAGTTTAGTTGCGCTATCAAACATTATATCTACACCCTTAACACTAAATTTCAGTCCATTTCAAATAGGAGCATTAATTTTAACAATCATTTTAGCATGGAAAACAACTGATGATGGAGAAACAAATTACTTTGAGGGAGTTTCTCATCTATTTTTCTTTGTATGTTACGCTATTGTTGTATCGCTGTTATAATAGATTTCTTTTAAAACTTTTTATGGGAAGTTTATTATATTTTGAATCTCTTTTTTTAGATATTTTGCATTTGGCAGATAGGTTTGCACTAAAAGATGAAAATCTTTAGAATGGTTCATATATCTTAAGTGTGCTAGCTCATGAACAATGACATAATCAATTAAATGTGGCGGTAACTTCATAATCAATATGTTAAAAGTAATTTCTTGTTTAAAATTACAACTACCTAATCTTCTTTTCATCTTACGATATAGAATTTTTTTTGGAATCAATTTCATTTGTGTTGAAAAAAATATTGCTCTTTGCGGAAGATAAATTTTAGCTGCTGATTTATAATACTTTATATATAGTGATTCAAAAAGCTGTTTGCTTTGATTTTGCTGTAATTTTTTATATAAATTTGTAAAAATATCTGCTGTTATAGCCTCTAACTTACCTAATAATAAAATATTTTTTCCGGGTGTCACGGTTGGTAATTGTTTGATTTTTGTAGATTTGATATGCTTGAGAATCCACAAATATTTTGTATCAATAAATTTCTTTATAAATTTTTCAGAGTTTATGGGTGTATTTATTTGGAGTGTATCAATGTCTATAATTTTTAAATAGCTATGTTTTAAGTTTGGTTTTATAATTATATTTATAGTTATATCTCTATATTGTAGTGTATGTTGCATATTGGATTGGATCTTGCACTCCTGCTTGATTAAAACCATTCAATCTTAATCTACAGCTATCACAAACTCCACAAGCCTCATCTTCATTTGCGTAACAGCTCCATGTAAGCTCAAGTGGTACCTTCTTTTGTATGGAGGCATTTACTATTTCAGATTTTTTTAGATGCACAAGCGGCATCTTGATTTCTATATTAGTTTCTTGTTTTGTTCCTAGATTTATACTGGTTTGCATATTTTTAATATACTCTTCAGTGCAGTCTGGATAACCACTGCTATCTTCCTCTACCACGCCGATAGCTATAGCTTCCGCACCCTCTTTTTCCGCAATAGCTGCGGCCATACTTAAAAAGATACCATTTCTAAAAGGCACATAAGTGACGGGAACACCTTCTTTTAATCCATCGGTAGGAACTTTTATATCTGCATCAGTTAACGCCGAAGCACCAAGTTGTTTGAAAAAATCAATATCAAGGATATATTTATCTTTTACATGTAAGGCATCACATATTTTATTGAAACAAGATAATTCTTTAGATTCCGTTCGTTGAGCATAATTAAAATGTAAGGCGATTATCTCATAACCTAGTTCTTTAATCTTGTATGCGCACAATGTAGAATCCATTCCACCACTCATAATACAGACTGCTTTTTTATTTGTTTTCATAACGTAATTTTAACCAAATCTTCTTTTAATTACATCTGCAACTCTAAAAGAATTGGCATATATTGTGAATGTATATGGAACACTTCCGCCTGTTGGCATAAATGAGCCGTCGGTTACGTAAAGGTTATTAAGGGCATGGGCTTTGCAGTTTTTATCTAAAACAGAGCTTTTCTTATCATCTCCAAAGCGACAGCCCCCGGCTTGTAGATTTGTTGAGGGTGATGGTGAAATATTGGTTTGTATATCTATGGCTCCCATCTGTTTTAATACATTTACAGCTTTTTGTGCTAAAAAGTTACCCACCATCTCGTCATGTGGATTACTGTTTAATCTAATCAACCCCACGGGAATTCCCCATTTATCACGAACACTCTCATCAACACCTACATAGCAGTTATCTGTAGGAGACCAGTCGTTAAAGATTTCAAAGTTGAGTACTCTTGATGATAAAAATGCATGTTTTAGTTTTTGTTGTAGTTTGATGCCCCAGATAAGCTTTGAGTTTTTATCGTAAATCTGTGTCATAGCTCTATACGTTGGATTTGCACCCTCATATAAAAAATCTATTCCTCCACCTTTAATTTTTTTACCATGATTTTCAAATTCATACCAGTCTTGAATGGTTCTGTTTACAAATGCGCCTCTTACCATTAAATCTTTATGTTTTGATTTTTGAAGATTTGCAAACTCAAATGTGCCATGACCTGTTCCACCGGCAGAGAAGATTAGATTTTTTCCTACCTGATTATAATTATTTAATAAACCGTTTGGAAAATGGACATTTTTAGAATTTAACAGCAGTCTTGAAGTCTCAATAGCTTGACATGCTACAACAAAAATTTTAGCTTGAATATTTTGTATATTATTGTTTTTGTCAAAATAGCTGACTTTTGTTGCCTGCTTAGAATCACTGTCTATTTTAAAAGCAAAAGCATCACTGATTATTGTACAATTGCCGGTTTTAACAGCACTATCAAGCAAAGCTGAACGCGCATTGCCCTTTGCTCCAGTCGCACAACCGTAACTACCGCAAAAATTTGAATATGAACACCCAAGCCTTCCCAGCGCAGGATACGGGAGTATCGCTCTTGGTGTTGGAAATACATGATAATCAAGTTTTTTACATGCATTATCTATCCATGATGAAATAGGCTGTTCCCAAAGAGGAGGAAAAGGAAACTCTTTAGACGAGCGTGGTTCCATGTATGGATGCTGTACAACTTTGCCTGATACTCCGACTATTTTTTCTACTTTATCATAGTATGGCTCTAAATCATTGTAGCTAATGGGCCAGTCCACTATATTGGTGTCTTTGATTGGACCATATACTGTTTTAAGTTTAAAATCATTTGGCTTGAGTCTTAAAAAATATCCGCTCATAAGATTAGAAGAACCTCCAACCATCGAACCGTTCCAAAAATTCCAATTACTATCTTTAGCCTGCACACTTATCCACTTACCTTTTTCATTTTGTGTTTGGATAACATGCTGTTGTTGTGTAAGAGGCGGTGTATATACATCTCTTCTAATAGCTAGCTCATCCTTAAAAAAATCTTCTCTAGTGTAATAATGCCCTTTTTCAAGCACTAGAACTTTTTGACCATTATGTGCTAATTCGTAAGCAACAGGACCCGCCCCTGCTCCACTACCGATTATACATACATCATACATAAGGATTTACCCTTGGAGGTCTGGGTTCGCCCGGTATAAAATCAAGCCATTTCCAGCCTATTTCATTTGTATTTGCTCCATATACCGGATCACTAAGCATTGCTTCAAAAGCATGATTTATAATATACCACAGCCAATCATTACCCCACTCTTTAGATGCAATGTGTTGCAAAATTATCTCTCTTTGGTTTGAGTTTAGATCAATATAATTATGTCTATATATTTTATTTGTAACAATGTTTAGCCATGAAACTCCGTCTTTGATAAACTCTTTTTGCGTATCTTTTACTCTTGGATCGCGCATAACACCCTCTAAAAAACCAATCGCATTAAAATCTTGTGGTTTTGGCATACCCGCACTTGGAGTAAAGAGATCATCATGAATTTTTGCGATGGTTTGAAATGGTTCTTCGAGTATCTTTACATGTAATGAATATAACTTTATTTTATCTGCAAATAAAGTAGATCCTATAAGTAAAACAGAATATTGTATAAATTTTCTTCTTTGCATAGTTTATTATATAATATATTGCACTAATATAAGTAAAAAAAATCTTTAATGTATAAAATTTTAGTTAAAACTAAACAATTTGGAGTATAATTACTTCACTTTTATATACAATAATAATGAAGGAAAATGAATATGAGTAAGTATTTTAATTTTGGAGAGATAGTTGCAAGCTACCCAACACGCGTGATTAATGAAAGAGAAGCAAGAGCGAGTGCCGGAATTATGTTTTTATTTTCTTATACTGGATTTATGAATGTATTTTTACATCATGGTGATTTTGTAACAGATCTGTTTACCTTCACTTTTTTTATAGAATTTTTTGTTCGAGTTTTCATAAATCCAAAATATGCTCCATATATGGTTTTAGCAAGGTTGTTTGTACGAAATCAAAAACCCGAATACGTTGGAGCACCGCAAAAGAAGTTTGCTTGGACTATCGGTATATTATTGGCATCGGCAATGCTTTATTTTGTGTTGATGAATAAAGGTGGTTATATACGACTTTCTCTTTGTTATGCCTGTTTGACATTTTTCTTTTTTGAGTCTGTTCTTGGCATTTGTCTGGGCTGTAATTTATACGAACTAATTACTAGACAAAAAGCTCAAAACTGTCCAGGAGGGGTGTGTGAGATAGATACCCCAAAAGAGCCTATTCAAAAAATTTCATTTGCTCAATTGGCTATCTTGGCTACTTTGGTTATATCTATTTATATAGCGTATCCTTATGTAAAAGAAAAGATTTATGTTTATCATCAGCCTACTGATACTTGGACAGCAGGCTTATCAGCTTTTCAAAACTTAAAATAAATACTCTGCAATGCACCTTCTTTGCTCTTTGCCTATTGGAATATGTAGGCTAAGGGTTTGTTGATATGATATAATACTTTCATGATTGACTTTGAAAATAAAATTAACATTCATTTAGACATATCGCTGCTTGAGCAAATTGCTGCTGATATATGTGGTAAAGATTTTGAGTTGATTATAACTGACAATCAAGATATCAAAGAGATAAATAATCAATTTCGCCAAATAGATAAATCTACTGATGTATTGAGTTTTCCATATGATGATATATCACTTCAGGGTAGCATCATCATATCTTACGATTTTGCTCAAGAGTATTCTAAGCAGTACAGGGACACAATAGATGAGGAGCTAGCACTTTTGTTTATACATGGGATGCTTCATACTTTAGGATATGACCATGAGAGCGATAATGGTGAGATGAGGGCAAAAGAAGCGGAGATCATTAGATTGTATAATCTACCTGCTAGTTTAATTGTAAGAACTGAATCAATTTTTAATGATGGCCTTTAATATAGCCATGAGCTAACAACCAATCAAAGGTTTTTGACACTACAATTCCTGGAAGATAGCCTTTTCCATGACCACCATGTTCTACTAATACTGTTACGATATATTGCGGATGCCTGTAGGGTCCGTAAACTGTTAGCCATGCTTGTGGTCTTTTATAGTATCTTAATTCTTTAGAGCTTATTCGCTTGGGAATGCTGACTACCTGTGCTGTTCCTGTTTTACCTGCTACACGTATAGGTGATGTCATAAATCTTGTTGCTGTTCCATATGGTGAGTTACAGACATCGTACATACCTTGTTGAATAATATGGAGTTTTTGTTTCTCTTCTTTAGTAAAAATATTTTTATAAACCGGCTTAACTACTCTATTGCCAATCATTTTTGCAAAGTGCGGAGTCACTAACTTACCTATAGCAAAAAGATCAGTTAGTCTGGCAATTTGCATCGGAGTCACTAAAACATAGCCCTGCCCTATAGATGTATTTGCCGTATCGCCAAGGTACCATGGCTGATGGAATTTTTTAAATTTCCACATTGGATTTGGCACAGTACCAATGAATTCATTTGGTAAATCAACGCCTGTCTTTTGACCAAGCCCAAAGCGCTTTAAGCCTTTACTCATAACTTTTATACCTGTTTTTAGACCTACTGTATAAAAAAAGTCATCAACACTTTGTGTAATTGCTTTTATTATATTTGTGGTACCATGTCCTCCTCGTTTCCAGTCTCTAAATTTTCTATGCCCAACCATTACATAGCCTCTTGAAAACATAGTCCAATGTTCATTTATAGTAGTTGTTAAAAAAATCAAGCCAAGTGCTATTTTGATAACAGAACCGGGAGGAAATAAACCGTTAATTAGTTTATCTGTAAAAGGATGGTCAGGATTGTGGATTAAAATATCCCACTGTTTAACTGAGATTCCAGTTATAAAGTTATTTAAGTTATATTCGGGCAGGCTTGCTGCTGCTACAATAGCTCCATTGGTTTTCATCACTATAAACGCACCGGTATCATCTCGTGTTGTAAACATATCTGTAATATATTTTTCTAACTGCATATTAAGATTTAAAGTTAGGACATGATCTTCTGTAGGAGGAGTCTGTGAAATCTCTTGTACAACTTCGTTTTGGGCGTTTACTTTAATTTTTTTATATCCTAATTTACCTTCTAGGAATTTATTATAATATTTTTCCAGTCCATTTTTACCGGTATAGCCAATAACGCTTAATTTAGGGTCTTTAAGCACTTCTTGTACAGTCGCTTTTCCTACATAACCAATTACATGCGCAGCTAATGTTTTGTATGGGTAATACCTTTGGGATGATGAAACTACATGTATATTTTTGTTTAATTCCAATCTGGTGTAAATCGGTATAATCTTTTGATACGGTATAAAATCAATAATATCAATAAAATGATGGTTAAAATAGCTATTTTTTCGTGTATATTCTTTGAGTATCTTTTTTATATTTATATTATTAATATATTTAGATAAGAAAGTTATCGTATTGGATAATTTAATCTTGCTTAAATGAGGTGCAAGCGCAATTTTAAAACCCAATTTATTTATAGCTATTGGCTTACCGGTATCATCTAATATTTCACCTCTAACAGGTGCTATGGCAATTGTACGATAGGTATTTTGTTTTGCCAATTTTTCATATAAAGCGTTATGTTGGACAGCTAAATTAAATATCCTAACTAGTAGTGAAATCCATATAGCAATAAAAAACAGTATAATCAGTTTTATTTTCATATTACGCTCATGCTATAAATAATACTGCTAAAATATATTCCGCTATCATATAATATATCACATTGAAATTAAGTTGCGGCATAGGAAGAATAAATATCTTAGACAAGAGAGTTAAAAATAAAAAATATCCAGGATATGAAAGCAATACAATTAGAAGTTTAATACAGCTTTTACAGTTTGTAACATGCGATATGTTGATGATTATAGCTTTATATAATATAATAGCATAAATGATAGAACTAAATGCTATATAACCTTTTTGCGCTTCAAATATAAGTAAGGCGATACAGACATATAGTAAGTTTACAGTGTTACGGTTTTTTATACTATATATAAATAGTATCAATAAAACAGCAAAGAGCGGTGGTAAATTATAATAAACACTGCTTAAGCTTTCATATAAAAAGAATAAAGCCAATAAGGCAGTATTGTTTATATGGTTTTTATAAGAGATACTTCGTTGCATATCGGAAAATGTTTACAGTTAATACAATCAGCCCATATCTTATGATCAGGTAGCGATTCTTTTGGGATTTCTATAAAACCGAGTTTTTCAAAAAAAGTCTTTTTGTATGTTAAAGCTAGAATTTGCTTCAAATGTAAATTTGTAGCTTCCTCAACAGCTTTTTGCACCAGAGTTGTTCCGATCTTTTGTGATTGGTACCGCGGTGCTACGATCAAAGATCTAATCTCACCTAGTATGGATGAGTGAATATGGAGTGCCGTAAAACCAATCAATATATCTTCGTTAAAAGCCAGAATGTAAGATCTTATATTAGTCGCTATTTCATCATTACTTCTTGATAAAATAATGCCGCTCTCTACCTCCGGTTTCATTAATTGTTGCATCTGTGCTACATCACTTAGCAGGGCTTTTTTATATATTATCATAATTTACTCTGTATAAAAGTTCATAAATAGCACAGATAGTATCGTTTATACCCCTTTTTTTAAAACTAGATACCATGATGGAATCTGGAAAATCTTTTTTTAATTTACCTAGCTGTTTTTGGTTAAGTTTATCTATTTTTGTAAAAATTTTTATGATAGCCTGAGTCTCATTAGTAATATTTTGTAAAAAATCATATACTTTATGATCTATATCTAGATCTGTATGACGCGCATCAATTAGATGGATAAACACTTTAATTTGTTTACGTTTTTGTATAAACGATGTCAAGTTTTGTTGCCATAGTGCTTGAGTTGACTTTGAAACCTTTGCATACCCAAAACCAGGCAGATCAATAAACTTAGCATATAATTTTTGAGATAGTTCACGATTAAGGAAAGTAATATCAAAATAGTTAATAAGTCTTGTCTTTCCAGGTGTCGCTGATACTTTTGCTAAATTTTTATAGTTTGTTAAAGCATTAAGTAAAGAACTTTTCCCAACATTGGATCTTGCTAAAAATGCAACTTCATTTTGTTTAATATTTGGTGGAACCAAGGTTACATCAGGCGCCGATGTTATAAATTTAGCATCTACTATATCTATCATTTTGATTGTTTTTTATGTTTATTTTTAAGGTTAAAAATCATAACAACCGGAGAATGTTTTGCTCCGTTTGCTACAGCTTTACCTGTAAGTATATTTAAGATAATCTTATCTCCTTTTATTTCACGTTTATTATTAATCTGCCAAATATGTACGTTTTTAAAAAATCGGTATTCTTTTTGTATCGGAAGATATATGACTTTATGTGCCTTGCCGTTATAAGAAATATTGTTGTCAGTAGTTATAAAAAAGGATACATGTCCTGTAGCTATCATTTTTATAGGTTTGTGTAGTTTGTTTAAATATATAACTACATTTGAAGCATTTAGCTCATCATTCCCTTTTGTTATTTTGACATTGCCATTAAATGTGCTGATACCTTTGATGTTGTTGCCGTGAAAATTATTGGCAACTACTTTTAGTTGATTTGCAAAACCTGTAAAAGATATCGTTAATGTTAATAATATCAATAGTCGTAGCTTCATATTTTTTATCTCTTATTAAATTGGTATATAGCAACAATATCTTTTGAAGTTGCTTTTTTATTTTTATTATCGTACATAAGTTTATAGCCTGTAATTTTATCATTCTTTTTATAAGATATATATTTACCTTGAGTTCTTAGTACTTTACTCGTCTGGTTGTAAGTTGCCTCATTGCTTTGAAAGATCAACCCACTTATATTTTTATAAAGAACATTTCCATCTAATTCTATCATAGGTTGTTTAAACACTCCATGCAAGGCTGTTATGTTTGCCAAAGATTTAGTGGAATTATCTGTGTAGTTAACATCAGATACTATGTATTTTAATCCATATTTCAAACCTTTTGTTCCGCTAAAAACACTTTGAACTCCATGTGTAGTTAGACTGTATATTGTAAAATGTGATAACTGAAGTTGCGCAGTTTTACTTTCTTTATTTATTGGAAGTTTCATAGGTGAGAAAAAGATATAAATTGAAGCTAATAAAGTTGCTATAAAAATAAAAAATATATTAATATTCATCTCCAAAGATCCACGAAGGCTTTATATTGATGGTTTTTATCTATTAATATATCAATCATCTCTCTTATCGCACCACTTCCTCCTTTAGATACAAGAACGGTATCAACAATTTCTTTAATAGGCTCTGTGCCATTTGCCGGAGTAAAGCTTTTGTGTGCATTTAAAAGCATATTATAATCATTTAAGTCATCGCCTATCGCTGCTGTTTCTTCGATATCAATATCTAATTGTTGCATAATATTTTGCATAACCGCGTATTTATCACCAATATTTTGATATAAATGCTTGATGCCTAATTCTTTAGCTCTACGTGCAACGATTTTAGATTCTCTTCCTGTAATGATAGCAATCTGCCCTCCAAGTTTAATCCAACTTACAATGCCTAAGCCATCTTGAACATTAAAACTTTTTAATTCATCACCACCATTTGAATACACTATACTTCCGTCCGTCATGCAACCGTCAACATCAAGTATTATGAGCTTGATCATAAAACATCTTTTGTGCTAGGCACAGCTATTTTTTCATTGATTGTTAAAGCTCGACGGAGCGCAACAGCTAGTGCTTTAAACGATGCTTCTATTAAATGATGATTGTTGTGACCCCTAAGTGCAATTATATGAGTGCTAATTTTTGCATTAAAAACCAATGCTTTAAAAAATTCTTCTACAAGTTCTGTATCAAAATTACCTACTTTACCGCTTACAGGTAAAGAGTACACTAAAAAGGGACGGTTACTTAGATCCAAATCACAACTAACGCAACTCTCATCCATCACTATATTTGCGTTACCAAATCGTTCTATTTTAGATACTGGATATATGGCATCACCCAAGAGAGAGCCTAGCACAATTGCTATATCTTCAACGCTATGGTGATCATCAATGTGTGTATCACCTTTGCATGCTATATCTAGATCAATCAAGGCATGCTTCGCAAAACTTTCAAGCATATGATCTAAAAAACCAACACCGCTACTGATATTACTTTTGCCATTGCCATATAATTTTAAAGAAACCGTAATATCAGTTTCTTTGGTTATTCTGCTTTTTTTAATCATATTTTACTACTCCCTTGTAATAAATGCACCGTGAAATAATTTTTGTTTTATGTAACCTCTAGCTTCTGATTCACTGTTAAAACCAGTTAATAACACTTTAAACAACCGTCTTCCATTATCATCAGTATCTTTGATAATTGCTTTATATCCATCTATGTTATTATAGCGTTTTTGAGTAATTAATGCGCCTCTATATTGCGTAAATGCTCCTATTTGTATGACAAAATTTGTCAAGACTTTAGTTCTAGGACTGTGCTGCAAGGTTGAGAGTTGCGGAATTGTTACCACTCCTTTGTTTGCAAACCCCAATATTTGCAATCTAACCGGTGCTGTTCCTGTGCCTATCATGTTGATTTTTGATGCTGCAGCTTTTGATAAATCAATAATGCGGTTATTGACAAAAGGTCCTCTGTCGTTAATGCGCACTACAACTGATTTGTTATTGTTAATATTGGTTACTTTTACAATCGTATTCATGGGCAAAATTTTATTTGCTGCGGTTAATCCGTACATATTATAAACTTCCCCATCAGATGTTAATCGTCCATTGAAATTTGGACCATACCAGCTAGCTATTCCGTTAAAGATGTCTCCAACACTGACTGTTGTGGGATAATATGCTACTCCTCTGACCATATACGGGCGCATAGTAGCTTTTTTATAATGCTTATGGGCATATATGG
>WFMO01000067.1 GCA_015489055.1 Helicobacteraceae bacterium
GAAGCATATCGGCTGCATTTACACTATCATCTAGTGTTTCAGCTAGGTCATGTAATACAGCGCCTATGGATATAGTAAACTTGACATCAGTTTGCTCAGCCGTTTCAAGTGAGAATTTTTCAACAGTTTGACGTATGCGCTCAAATATCTCTGCTGTAGAGTTACGGTCAATATCTTTTAATACTATGCAAAACTCTTCGCCCCCAAAACGCGCGACAATATCATTTGGATTTGTTCCACTTCTAAGGATATCTGCAAGTGCTACAATGACTTTATCTCCCACATCATGCCCATAGGTATCATTTACTTTTTTAAAGTGATCGATATCTATCATAGCAACAGCTAACTTCTTATTATCTTCGCAAGTTTGTTTTATGTACTCTTGTACATGTCGATAAAAATAACGGCGATTGTAAAGTCCTGTAAGATAATCCCGATTTGCATATTGTGTAATTTTTTGAATATTTTCAAGCGCTTCTATAGAGTTGTTTACACGACAGGAAAACTCTTCTTTGAAAAATGGTTTATTAATATAATCGTTTGCACCATGTTTTAAAAAAAGTGAACTCACTGTATCATCATTATTGCCTGAAAGTGCAAGAATACATAGCTCATCTTTAGTGTAAGTCTCACGAATCTTAAGTGTTAATTCAAGACCATCCATGACAGGCATATTGTAGTCAGTTATTACAAGAGCAATATCTGGCTTAGCGCTGAGCATACCAAGCGCTTCCTCACCATGAGAGACTGCGATCACTTCAAAAAAGAGGTTTTCTAACATATTTTGCATTTGCTTTCTAAAAACAAGAGAATCATCAACAACAAGGACTTTATGTTTTCTGTTTTTGCGGAGTCTTTGTATAGTATGTACAGTATAATCAATATAGCTAGCATCATTGGCGCTATTTTTATCAATATAATCTATTATCCTCTTTTTAAGCATAGAAGCACGAAACTCTTTGTCAGTATTACCACTTAAAACTATAATATGATTCTTTTTTTCAATAGCATAATCTACTACTTCTCCATGTGGAGCATCTGGAAGATTAATATCAAGCAAGGTTATGAAATAATGACCGTGGCTAAGAAATAATTTAGCTTCTTTAAATGAATAGGCAACATCAACTTCTATTTCAAGTAGAGTTTGCAGTTTATTGGCTATAAGATCAGCGAGCGTTTTATTGTCTTCAACTATTAAAATATTTTCATTCATTTGGCAATTATACTATGATTTACAAAAAAATTATATGAAATATTATTACAACTTACGTTTAAATTATAAAATGTAACTTTTAATACAAGCAAAATAAATGCTTATAGTTATTATAGTATAATATATTAGATTATATTGTCGATTGAATTTTAGTAAAAATTACGATAATATTTTCTATTGACAATCAATATTATGAAATTTCAGGATTATATATATGACAAAATATAGATTTACCGTCTTATTGTCACTAACCTTTTTTATCTTTCTTTTTGCTTTTGCAATGTACTCTAATCTGGGAGGATTGCTGCATCAAAGAGACAATATTATTCAAGTTAAAAAAGAGTTTTTGCAGGTGCGTGATATAGAGGGCTTGATTAAGCGTCTTCAAATAGAAAGAGGTGCGACTGGTATATATACGGGATCTTTTAATGCCAAAGCATCAAGTTTGTTAAAGCGCGAGAGATTGAAATCTACTCTTTTTTACAATGCACATCTGACAAACTCAAAAATTAAGCATATAAAAAGCAGGTTAATCTTTATACGCAAACAGGTTGATTTAAAAAAATACACCCAGCGTGAGGCTTTTGATGCATATACACGTTTTATAGACAAACTAATCGGTTCATCCATAGAGCTTTTACTAAATACAAAAAATCAACGTATGAAAAACTATCTTATCGTTTATGAAAAGTATAATATGGCTCAAGAGTTTTTAGGTGAGCTAAGAGCCAAGATTGCAGGAGTGTTGGAAAAGGGCAAGATAACACAAAAGCAGCGCAAAGATATCATTAGCATAGATGCTCTTTTTAATA
>WFMO01000068.1 GCA_015489055.1 Helicobacteraceae bacterium
AGATTTCAAAATGATATTTGTGCTAAAGTGGTAAGTTTGAATAATGATGGATCTCGCGATATTGTCTTTTTGCAGCAAAATAAACAGATACGTTTTGAAAAGCTGTTAAGCATTCTTGATGAGATTGGACATATACCATTACCGCCGTACTTGCAAAGAGAAGATACACAACAAGACAAAGAGGATTATCAAAGTGTTTTTGCTATACATGACGGAGCAGTAGCAGCCCCAACAGCATCATTGCATTTTACATCTAAACAACATAAAGAAATTTGTCGGGCTTTTAAACATGCATATGTAACTTTACATGTAGGGGCGGGAACTTTTAAACCTGTTCAAACGGATTTGATACAAGAACACCCTATGCATGGTGAATATTACGAGATATCAGATCAGGCATTAGAGCTTATAAACGCAGACATACCCATTTTAAGCGTTGGTACTACCACAACTAGAACTATAGAGTATTTTGCCCGCAACACCCACAAAATAGCAGGAGAGGCCAATTTATTTTTGCATCCTGGCAACACCCCAAAACGAGTCAATCATCTGCTTACAAATTTTCATCTTCCAAAATCTACTCTTTTAATGCTTGTGGCTTCATTTGTAGGATTAGAAAAAACGCTGCAACTATATGATGAAGCGATTAAAAATAATTATCGTTTCTATTCATACGGTGATGCTATGTTAATTTTATAATTTACTTGATATAATAAGTTATGATTAACAAAGAGGCAAAAAATAAAACACAGCAAACAATAAGCAAACTAAACAAAGCGCAGCAAGAAGCAGTACGGCAGATAGACGGTCCCATACTGATACTAGCTGGTGCTGGGAGTGGTAAAACAACTACCATTACTACAAGATTGGCATATCTGCTAGAAGTAGTAGGTATTCCCGCAGCAAATACACTCACGCTTACATTTACAAATAAAGCAGCTCTTGAAATGCGAGAACGCGCTCTTAATATGATTGAAGATAGCACATATCCTCCTCTTTTATGTACATTTCACAAATTTGGACTGCTTTTTTTAAAATTTAACATTCATCTACTACAAAGAAAAAATAATTTTGTTGTCATAGACACAGATGATAAAAAGAAGATTATAAAAAAACTAAATAATGAACTCCCCACTGCACTCATAGCAAGTGAGATTTCAAAATATAAAAATTCTCTACTTTCTCCTGATCAAGTATATAAACAAGCTGAATTTCATAATTATCAAGTTATAGCAAAAGTATATGAAGAGTATGAAAACTATCTAATTGACAATAATCTAGTTGACTTTGATGACTTATTGGCCATAACATACAAAATACTAGACAACAACGAAGAGCTAGCTATAAAAACAAGTCAAAAATATCAGTATATTATGATTGATGAATACCAAGACACAAACGAACTGCAGTTAAAACTGATTCAAAAGCTATGCCTTACGCACAACAATATATGCGTTGTAGGAGATGATGACCAAAGCATCTATGGCTGGAGAGGAGCGCATATAAGGAATATTTTAGAGTTTGATCAAGATTTTAAAGAGTCAAAAATTATTAAACTACAGGAAAATTACCGATCAAAACATCCTATTATTGAAGCTGCGAACTCTTTAATCCAACACAACAGGTCAAGATTAGGTAAAAAACTGATCTCAACTCGTGGCAGCGGCGATGAGATAACCATACTTTACTCAGATAATGAAAATGAAGAAACAAAAAAGATAACACAAATAATTGCAAAACTCATAGATAGTGGCACCAAACCAAAAAACATAGCTGTCTTATATAGGGTAAATGCCTTAAGTCGCGCTCTTGAAGATGGCTTAAATAGATCAAATATCTCTTACAGGCTAGTCGGGGGTCTAAAATTTTATGACCGTGCCGAGATAAAAGATATTATCTCATATCTACGGCTAACAACGAACATACATGATGATTTTTCCTTTAAAAGAGTAGTAAATAAACCAAAAAGAGGTATTGGTAAAGCAACTTTAGATAAACTAGAATTAGCCGCACTACAAAACGGTATCTCTATATTTGGATATATTGACCAAACAGATAATAAAACCCTAGAGTCTATAGTTAAAGCAAAAAATACAAAAACATTAAAACAATTTATAGATGATA
>WFMO01000069.1 GCA_015489055.1 Helicobacteraceae bacterium
CTATTTGTTATTTTTGTATATAATAGGAGATAAATAATATTGGAGGAGAATAGATGAGTAATTTTGAGCAAGAATCGTTAGACTACCACAAAGCGCAAAGTGAATTTGATACAAATGGAAAAACAGGGACACTTTTAACTAAAAGTTGTAATACGGAAAAAGAGTTGGCCATGGCATATAGTCCTGGTGTTGCCTACCCATGCCTTGAAATTGAAAAAGATATCGATAAGGCGTATGATTATACAAATAAGGGAAATTTAGTTGCCGTGGTAACTGATGGTACAGCTGTTTTGGGTCTTGGAGATATCGGTCACTTAGCAGGTAAGCCCGTTATGGAGGGCAAAGGCGTTTTATTTAAAGCTTTTGCAAATGTTGATGCTGTTGATATTGAGTTAAATACAAAAGATACGCAAGAGATCATACAGATTGTTGCTGCGATGGCAGATAGTTTTGGCGGTGTTAATCTTGAAGATATTTCAGCTCCTAGATGTTTTGAGATTGAAGACAGGTTAAAAGAGATATGTAATGTACCTGTGTTTCATGATGATCAGCATGGAACTGCGGTAATTACAACCGCAGGACTTATTAATGTTTTACAGATGAGCGGCAAAAAAGCCAAAGATTTAAAAGTTGTTGTAATTGGTGCCGGCGCATCAGGGATAGCATGTTCTAGGATGTATAAACTTTTAGGAGTTCAAAACATTACTATGCTTGATTCTAAAGGTGTTATTCATAGCGGCAGAGATGATCTTAATAAATACAAACAGGAGTTTGCATTTGATACACCTGATAGAACGCTAGATGATGCAATTAAAGGAGCAGATATGATTCTTGGTTTATCAAAACCGGGTTTAATATCGCCTGAGCAGGTAAAAACCATGAGTGATACCACGCCTATTATCTTTGCATGCGCAAATCCTACGCCTGAGATTATGCCGCCTATCGCAAAAGAAGCCAGAGAGGATATTATTATTGGCACAGGTAGAAGCGATTTTGCAAATCAGGTAAATAACGTACTTGGTTTCCCTCAAATTTTTCGTGGTGCACTAGATGTTAGAGCCACAAAGATTACCGAAAATATGAAAATGGCAGCTTCAAAAGCATTGGCCGCTTTAGCACGTGAAGATGTGCCCGATTATGTAAAAAAAGCACATGGCAGAGGAGATGATATGGTTTTTGGACCGGAATATATCATCCCTTCACCGTTTGATAAGAGAGTTTTACCGTGGGTAGCTGCCGCTGTTGCAAAAGCAGCTATTGAAGATGGTGTTGCTAGAAAAACTGATCTTGATATGGATGCTTATATGCAGCATCTTGTAAAAATGAGAGAACAGATGTAATATGACATTTCACTTGATTTTTTCAAGTGAAATTCTTTTTAACATTTACATGTAAGATGAGTTAATGATTAAACACCTATATGTAAAGGGTAATAATTTTTTATTGATTTTATAAAAAAAGAGAGATGATGACAATAACAAAACGAGTTACATTTATAGCAAAGCCCCAAAGTATAGAAAAAATGAAAGAGCTCTTAAATGCTATGGTAAAACCATCAAAATCAGAAGAGGGCTGTATATTTTATGAGATTTTTCAATATAAAAATCAACCTGAAAAATTTATGGCGGTTGAAACATGGCGGGATGAGAGGGCTTTAAACGGACATAAACATTCTGAGCATTATAAGATTTATAAAAGTAGTTATGAGCCTTATTGTGCTAAAAAATATACGGACGAACTTGAAGTTTTAGGTTAAAGATTGAAAAATTTATATGATGATAAGATAGCACAAAAATGTAGAGATGATTTGAGTCTAAGAGTTTATACCTCAAATCTTTTAGGAAAAAGCGATGAGTTGGTGCTTCATGGCGGCGGCAATACTTCAGTTAAGGTTTTTCAAGGCGCCAAAGAGGTTCTTTATGTTAAAGGCAGCGGATGGGACTTGGTTGATATAAAAGCTGAGGGCTTTGCCCCGGTTTGGCTTAAAACATTGCAAGATATGGCAAAAAAAGAGAGTTTAAGCGATAGCGAAATGGTTGCTTCACAAAAAGCCGCAATGCTTGACAAATCTGCACCAAATCCTTCAGTAGAAGCTATTTTACATGCTATTATACCTTTTAAATTTGTTGACCATACTCATGCCGATGCTATCGTTACTATATCAAACTCTA
>WFMO01000070.1 GCA_015489055.1 Helicobacteraceae bacterium
AAATATATCAATGAAATAAAAATATTTTTAGATTTTAGTTAAACAAAAAATAGATTTAATACCAAAGCAATTTGGATTATCATCAAAATAGAATCAATACTTACTGGAGAAAAAAGAATTGGTATAAGCGATATCAATTTGGTATAATTATGATAAAACTTAACATAAAGCAAAAGTATGAACAAAGCCTCAATTATAATCTTAGCCGCCGGAAAAGGCAGTAGAATGAAATCAATCAAACCAAAGGTGTTGCACAATATAAGCGGAAAACCTATGATTTATCATATCATCAAAGAAGCACGAAAAATAAGCGATGATATCAATATCGTATTAGCTCATCAAAGAGATATTGTCTCAGATGAAATCTTAAAATACTTTACAGATATAACATTTTTTGAACAAGATGATATAAATTTTCCAGGTACCGGAGGGGCTTTACGAAACATACATGTAAAACACGACAAAATTTTGGTATTAAACGGCGATATGCCTCTTATTACCGCTAATACATTAAAACCGTTTTTAACAATTGATGCGGATATAGTTTTATCGGTGCTTCATCTTAAAAATCCTCACGGCTATGGACGCGTAAAAATACACAACAATGAAGTCAAATATATCATTGAACAAAAAGATGCCTCTGATGAAGAATTGATGATAAGACACGTAAACGCCGGTGTATATGCATTTAGAAAAAATGTGTTAACATCTTATATCAATAAAATACAAAACAATAACGCTCAAAATGAATTTTATCTAACTGATATTATTGCACTTGCCAAGCAAGATCGACTAACGATAAAGCCATTAATCGTCGATGAAAAACAGTTTATGGGGGTAAATTCGAAAGAAGATTTAGCATCAGCTGAAATTATCATGCAAAATCGCATAAAATCAAAATGGATGACAGAGGGTGTTGCTATGCAACTGCCTGATACTATATATATCGAAGATGGCGTGCAATTTAAAGGCGAGTGTATTATTGAGAACAACTGCAGGATTACAGGGGATAGTATTATCAAAAATTCCCACATAAAGGCATCCTGTGTTATAGAAAACAGTCTTGTTTGCGATAGCGACGTTGGACCTTTGGCACACTTAAGACCGCAGTCAAAACTAACAAATACCCATATTGGTAATTTCGTTGAAGTCAAAAAAAGCTCACTTGACGGTGTAAAAGCCGGACATCTAAGCTATATAGGTGATGCAAATGTACAAAGTGGAACAAACATAGGTGCGGGTGTTATTACATGTAACTATGATGGATTAAAAAAATATCAGACAAAAATCGGTAAAAATGTATTTATAGGAAGTGACAGCCAGTTAATCGCACCTATAGAAATTGAAGATGATGTAATGATAGCCGCCGGTACTACCCTCTCATGTAAAAAAGTTCCAAAAGGTTCACTTGCAATTAGTAGAGTAAAAGTAAAATTTATAGAACATTTCTTTTATAAATTTTTTAAAAAATAGCTTTTAGTTGTTTGATATTATTTACATATTTTTAGATTTTACCAATGATCTTAAAAAATATTATTTTTTATAGCTTTAGATGGTTGTCAGAATATAGTGATTTTGCAGTTGATAATGTACTTTACTTATTATTAGCATCAAATGTTTAGTTTAGTAACAAATTTATTATTATTGCTAATGTAAATCTATTTATAAGGAGAATATACCAATATTAATATATAATATATACTAATATTGGTATAAGGAAATCCATATGAGAGACAAAGAGCATAGAAGTGGAAAAGATTTATTCGTGATAATATATTATCTTTTAGAATTAACTTTATATATCATTATAGCAAATGTAGTATATCAGGTATTGGGTTTATTTTTAGCTGTGATATCTTTTACTATAGGATTTGTTTTAGCAACTAAAAAACTACCTGTATTCCTTGAGAGAAATAAACAACTTCACCATATTCAACATTATCAACAATATCCCTAAGGAGTCAAATGGCATATTTTCCAGCTTACATTCAACTTGAAAATAAAAATATACTTATAATCGGAGGTGGTAGAGTTGCTTATGAAAAGCTAAGACATCTACTTGATTTTTCGCGAAATATTACAATAATAGCCAAGAATTACAATAAAAAAATACAAAGTTTAGCCAATAAATATAATTTAAAAATATTTACAAGAGCGTATCAAGATGACGATATAAAAGAGTGTGATATTGTCATAATAGCTGTTGACGATATATCTCTTCAAGAGACAATATACGACCAAACAAGGGATACAAGAGTGTTATGCAATGCTGTGGACTCTGTAAAGTTCTGTGATTTTATATTTCCTTCATATATCAAACAGGGAGATTTAATCATCTCCGTATCAACATCAGGCACTTCTCCATCTGTGGCAAAATACCTACGAAGACATATACAAAATTTGATACCAGAAGATTTAAATATATTTTTAGATAAAATGAAAACCTTAAGAGCAGGTTTGCCAAAAGGTAAAAAAAGAATGAAACTGTTAGACAAAAAAGCTAAAAAATACTTCAAGGAATAATAATGAGTCGAAAAATGTTTATAGGATTAATCTTTATTTTTGTCTTTTTAAGCGCTGTTACATTTATCACTTCTATGCCGCAATCTAAAAATGTAAGAATTAATGCAGCATTGAAACCATACATGCCCTTTGTACTTCAAAAAGAATTAAAGGGGTTAACAATTCTTAACACCAAAACCGGAACGATATATAAACCAAAGTTAAATGATGTTTACAAAAGATTAGATCAGTTAGAACAACAATGGGGTAAAAAGCATTTAAAATTAGCAAATAATATATTAAGCGTTATAAACGATCAAAACAAAACAATTAAAAATATACAAATTAAAACAAAAAAAGAGGCATCGTTTGTTCATCGCTTTTTTAAGATTTAATCCTCAAACCAATTAAGCTCATCTCTTAATTTAACTACTTCGCCTATGACTATAAGTGCCGGAGTAGGTAGTTTTTTGGCTTCTTTTGGTATATTTTGTAAAGTTGAGACAATTGTCTTTTGTTCTTTTGTTGTTCCTTTGCTTATAACTGCAATTGGACAATCTTTTGATTTTCCTATGCTTATCAATTTTTTACAAATTGTTTGAATATTATGAAGACCCATAAGAAAGATTATTGTTTCATTATTTTTAAATGACCTCCAATCTATTTGAGAATCTGATTTATTTGGTGTTTCATGTCCTGTTACCACTCTAAAAGATACAGCAACTCCTCTGCTAGTAACTGGGATACCTGCATAAGCCGGTACACTAATTGCAGAAGTAATGCCCGGTATAACCTCAAAAGGCACTCCTCTATCTCTTAAATACATGCCCTCTTCGCCACCACGACCAAAGACAAAAGGATCACCACCTTTTAACCTAACTACAACATCGTATTTTAACGCCTTTTGGTATATAGTCTCATTTATCTCGTCTTGTGGCAATATATGTCTTCCATCTTCTTTACCTACATAAACAAACTCACAACCCCTTTTTGCCTCTTTCAAAATATCAGGATTTGCAAGCCTGTCATATATAATAACATCAGCAATTTTAACAACTCGAAGTGCTTTTAAGGTAAGTAGCTCCATATCTCCAGGACCGGCCCCTGTCAAATACACTTGACCCATCATATTTGACCTCTTTGCTGCTCATTTAAATAGCATGACGGGTCTTCTGCCCATAAATCATTATATAATGCGTATGCCC
>WFMO01000071.1 GCA_015489055.1 Helicobacteraceae bacterium
AAAACTGTAAAAAACTAAAGGTACATTTGGTACTGCCTGTTTAGGATTTGTAAAATACCCGTAGCCCATATATTTACTATATTTTCTAAACTGCGTTAAAGAAGTTTTCATAGCCGTTTGATCATGAGCATTTTTTGCCGCTCCATATTCTTTAAGTGCCGCTATTGCTAAATTTCCTTTAGCCATTTTATCTTTTACACTCATGATATTGTGAGCCTTATCACCATAAACAAGATTGTTTATACCAGCTACAAATGAGTCTTCTTTATGATACGCAAGCATTGACAATAGATATGGCACTTTAATCTTAAAGTCAAATGTTGGCGCTGTAGTATTTCCTATTTTTTTATTGTTATTTAATATACCAAAAGCAACAATGCCCTCTTTTTCTTTACCGTTATAAATACCTTCCATAGCTGCTAGCTTCATTGGTTGATCAATTGCATCCGCGTGAGCTGACGCATCTCCTAAAAATATAAGATACATAGAAGCAACAAGCCCAAAAGATGCCGCAACGGCAATACTTCTTTTTGCAAACTGTATCTCGCGTCCACGTAAAAGATACCAAGAAGAAACCGCTATAACAAATAATGCTGCATAAACATAGCCACTAGTAATAGTATGTAAAAATTTTGAATATGCATTTGGATTAAATACAAGTTGCCAAAAATCCGTCATTGCAAATCTACTTGTGTTTGGATTAAAAGTCATACCCACCGGGTGTTGCATCCAACCGTTTGCCACCAATATCCAAAGTGCTGAGAGATTTGAACCAATAGCGACCAGCCATGTAGAAAATAGGTGTGCTTTTTTGCTTACCTTGTTCCATCCAAAGAACATAACCGCAAAAAATGTAGATTCCATAAAAAATGCCATAATACCTTCGATAGCCAAAGGAGCACCGAAAATATCGCCTACAATCCACGAATAGTTTGACCAGTTCGTACCAAATTCAAACTCCATAATGATACCTGTTGCCAGACCAATAGCAAAGTTAATAGCAAAAAGCGTCATCCAAAACTGCGTAGTTTTTTTCCACCATTCATTGCCCGTTTTTACATAAATAGTCTCCATTATCGCCATGATAAAAGATAAGCCCAATGTCAAAGGTACAAAAATCCAATGATACATGACCGTAAGAGCGAACTGAGCTCTCGACCAATCAACTAAGTGTAAATGTTCCATACTGCCTCCTAGTTTATTTTGTATTTGTTAAGTTGTTTAGCACATAAGCGCTTTTTTGCTGCGTAGTGGTAAATTTAGTATCTAAAATATTTGGAAAGAAAAAAATGCGCAGAACAACAAGTATTATAAAAACTTTGATAAAAACTATCAGCCACAGTTTTTTACCTAACCGCATACTTAAAAAACCGTCTTTATAAAACAAAAAAATCTTGCTTAACATTTGCTCCTCCTGCAATATTTGACATTAAATTTAAAAAAACAACCACACCAAACCAAGCACCCATCAAATGATTATTCTTATAATATAAGAAGAAATAATCTGTTTAATAAGCATACTTTACAAACCACTTTAAAAGTATATAGTTTTTTTAACACATTTTTATCAAATATACGCTCAAAAAAACAATTAAATGCCACAAAATATCTCTGCAATAACGTGTTACAAGCAACTTTGCAACATATATCCACTTTTACTAACAGTTACCATCTTGCATAATAATTTTGATATCTAACTACTTTTTGCAGATACTCTCTTGTTTGCTCATATGGCAGTCTTTTAACCAATATACCATACAAAGTATGAGGATGTAAACGATT
Source organism: Helicobacteraceae bacterium (assembly GCA_015489055.1). Lineage (GTDB taxonomy): Bacteria > Campylobacterota > Campylobacteria > Campylobacterales > Sulfurimonadaceae > Hydrocurvibacter. The sequence goes on from WFMO01000071.1 coordinate 1,783, forward strand.
TATTTTACGCGTTGCTTCATATCTGTTACCGCTAAAGATGCCAAGCACATTTGCGCTGCCTGTATTATACGCACTGATAACACAATATTCTTTGGAAGTCGCATTGCCAATACCACTTAAATATCTGTCTTTTAGAATATGCAAATACGCTGTTCCTAGCTTGATATTATTATTTGCATTAAAGAGATACTGTTTTGAGGGTACATGTCTGTTGTGATAGATAAACGTAAATGCATCCGCTCCGGCAGTCCTGGGAACAAGCTGCATAAGACCATAAGCGCCTGCAGAGCTTACTGCAAATTGATTAAAATCACTCTCTGCGCGTATGATGGCGTAAACCAAACTGGCTTTAACATTGTATTTTCTTGCGTAAAGGTTAACTATATCTTTAAATTTTCCAGCCCTTATAGTGTTATGTTGTGCAACCATATTAAATGTAACGTACCGCATAGTTTTATATCTTCTGTTAATATAGATCTTTTTTATTTTTAAATGATGCGCCATAAGATAATTCGCATATCTTCTTGCACTATACAGCCACCGGATATTGTGATGATAGTTATCTTGAACTTCGCCGTAAAGATAAGGTGTTGCACCCAGTTTTGGATTTTTGGTATTAAACAGATGAACATCTGCGGGATTACTTGGCAGTAAAAGTGTATCGACTATGCTTTTGTTAAGCGCGCTATTACCAGATAACGTCTCAACAGTAATAGTACCGGTTTTAAAGTTGATTAAAGTTCTACTTTTATAGTTTTGATAATATTTTACATATTCTTTAGTTTTTGGAACAGCTATATGCCCTCTGCCCCAGTACCTTATTACAGATTTTGCAAGATGAGATAAACTGACAATATCATATTGCAGTTGCTTTGGATGATAAACATAATACTTAGCACGATTTTTAGCAAACGAATCAAGCGCTTCTTTGGGATTACGACTCATGATAGCTCGTGCTAATGATTCTTCAGTAGCTGTTTGGCAACCGACAAGTATAACCCCAAACAAGATTGCAAAAACTGTAACTAAAATTGACTTTTTCATATTAAAAGTATAGCATAAGGGTTGTTTTGGTTAAATTTTCTTCTATGTTCATAGTAGTTTACTTTAAGTATTTTTAATTTGTGATAAAATTATTTTACAACCATTTTTATATTCAGTATCACACTCTAAGGAGTAATCATTTTTTTGTGCAAGATTTTTTGCTATTGCCAGACCTAAACCAAAACCGCTTTTTAAGCGATTTTTACTTGCATCAACTG
>WFMO01000072.1 GCA_015489055.1 Helicobacteraceae bacterium
AGGTTTATAAAATCTCCACCATCAAGTATCATTTGCTCTTGTTTGCTAAAGTGTACACCAAGCAGTTCATCTATTTTGTATCTCATGCCTTTTATCTGTAGTGCATAGTTATTGGTAATATTTCCACAATCTGTAATCAGTGCATCACATGGCGATATAAAATCGTTTTTATTTTGACTAAAAATTCTTTGATGTCGTAGATGTCTGGTAAAGAGTTGATTTAATGTTTTATATGAAGCGGGATTTTGAAATTCATGCATATCCAATCCCATAAAATAAACATAACTTTTGTTTATTACTTTTTGAAAAAACGGTTTAAATTCATGTGATGCAAATTTACCGAAATATTGTGACAATAGACTAGTTATGTGTTTACTCATATTTTTCTCCTAATTTACGTTTTGCTATCTCCTCTAGTAAAACGGTCGCATACGAGCCTTTTGGAAGAGTAAAATGAAGCTCATACCAGGCATCATTTTCTTTGTACTCTCCTTCGACATCTTGCGGAAATATCCATGCATATCGTCTGGTTCCGTTTGCTTGTATAGTTTGATTAAAATCTTTTTCTATAACTCCTGCTTCATCTTTACCAAGCCATGCTTTTTTACCGCACAAAAGCCCCGTAGGAGCGATATCGTGATTGTAAAATCTATCTATATCTTCTGTATCACCATTAAAATCAAATAAGCATCCGTGCGGATAATGCATTAAAACGTCTCCTGTTATTAGTTTAAATGGATGTCTTTGCTGCTTCATCTGTTTGATGGTGTGTAGTGAAAGATTTAATGTCTCAACTAGCTCACTTGGCGTAAAATTTTCAATTAGTTTACTAATTTCTAGTCGCCTGCTTAGCCAAAGATTAAACAAATGGCTTTGGTATGAATTGATTAAGAGTTTTTTCATCTTAACATTACGCTCTTTTTTGAAACCAAAAGCAATTTGTTCACCCTGGATATAGTTGTCGCCATTTTTACCAAAACGCTGGTATCCAAAAAAATTAGGCATACCGTGTTGTTTAATCTGCTTTAGTACCAAATCAATTTTAGTCGCATTTGTGGGATTAACTTTTTTTAGGCGTATGAAAAATCTATTTCCTTTTAAATGACCCGTCTTGATTTTATTGTTATGGTATGTTGTTGAGAGTATTTTGATATCCGGATGAGAAAATATCTCAAGTTGTTTTTCATATTTTTTATTGACAGAGATATATTGTTTAGTCATAGCAAACTTATCTTTTAAACCTGCATATCCTATCTCTTTAGCTTTAATGCCTAAAAACACACAAAGAATATCAACCATCTCCCATGTAGTAAGATTTTTTTTTCTTACATGTAAAATAAGATGTTCCCCTTCGCCGCTAAATTCATAAAGAGGTATTTCATCAACTACAAAATCTCTCGGACTTTGTTTAAAAACAAAGTCAATGCTAGCGTGGTTTAAGCTATAAAATCGGTTCATAATCACCTTTTAAAAATGGTTTGATTTACATCTATTTATATATTTTTTTCTTTTAGCTTTTGCTAAAATCGTAAATGGTGTTCTAGTTTGTTTTGCTCGCCTTATTAGTGCTTTTTTGTATCTGGCGCTAAATCCAACAAGCATTTCATATTCTTCACCGCTACAGCCTGTTTGTTTATCTATAGATTTTGTAAAATTGAAACCTAGACGGTTTGCAGATGACAGTTTACCCAAATCACTAAAAAGTCCATCTGAAATATCGAGCCCACATGATAAAAATCGTCTGCTTTTTGATATAAATTTATCTCTTAAAATGATATTGACAAATTTTGATTTGAGATGGATTTTCCCACCGTTTAAGAGTTTTTTTAAATCTTTTTGCGAATTACCTAGATCGCCTGTATATGCTAAGAGATTATTTATCTTTAAGCCGTACCTTGGCAACGGTTTTTTTGTTTTTGATATTATGGTAATTGTGATATCTAGTTTGATATTTTCTATTGTATCACCGCCGATAATTTTTACATGATAGGCATTAGCGGCAGATCTAAAGCCCGATGCGAGTTGGTTTATCTGTTTTTTTGTGATATCTGGCGGCATAGCAATGGCCAAAAGGGCATACACGGGTGTAGCATTCATGGCAACCGCATCACTTAGATTTACCATCATAGACTTAAAAGCTATCTGCTTTAGGCTTAGCCACTGTCGCTTGAAATGGACATCTTCAAAAAAAGCGTCTTTAGAATATAAAAAGTCTCCAATAAGCGCACCATCATCTCCGATAAAACGGCTGTTTTTACCGATAATAGATATAAAATAATCCTCTAGGTTCATAACTGACAGTGTATATAAATTTCAATTAAGGGGATGTTAAAGGATTTGAGAATAAAATAGGATAAATTTAACAAAAAGTAATGTATGATATGAGGTTATCCATAAAATCAGTTTTTAAAAATATAACTGTTTGGCTTGGCTTGCTAACTGTTTTGCTTGCCGTTATATCTTGGGCAGAGTTTCAAAGATATGAAGCGCATGACAGGTTTGATGATTTGTTAAAAATTCAAAAAACGGTTTTTAAAGTATCATCTTTAAATAAAACCAATCCCTCTTATTCTGAAATTTTATTAAAAAGTTATATAGATACTATCTCTAATCAAATCGTAGAATTGAATGAAGCTAGTAGCGGCGAGCTGTTTTTAGTGTTGTCAAAACAAGGAAAAATTCAGCGCGCAATCAAAAAGCTAGACACATACATCGATCTTTATAATCGTGATATGCAATCATATCTTTTAGCCTCAAACAAGCAGCAGCGATATGCTTTAGAAAAAGTAAAATCCGCAGAAACTAAAATTATGATGCAAATTAAAGCAATAGAAGAGAGAATAATCCAAGCTGACTTTATATTTACAGATAAGTTTCAATGGATTGTTTATTTTACTTTTTTAATCTCTTTATTTGTTTTTTTATTTTACAGGCACAGACTTAAAGCTATATACCTTTCTATTGAAGCGCTGTACGGCATAAATACCGGCAATACATCAACGGTGAAGACTCTCACGCAAGAAACAGAAGCGATAAAACAGAAAATGGCGAGAAAACCTGTTGCAACAGAGAATCCATCAATGGTTGATCCAGTGACACAGATCAAAAACTACAAAGGAATGATGCACTCTTATGCCAATAAAAAAGGGACAAAAGAAAAGAATTTTACAGCAGTATGTCTGTTTGAAGTAGATAATCTTACACAAAAGAATGATCTTTCACGGGAGTTGGTCAACAATATCTTAAAAAAGATAGCATCCATCTTGTCATTATATGAGCAGGCAACTGATGTTGTTGCAAGATTTAATTTTAATCAATTTATATTTATTATATCAAGAGACACCAAAGTAAAGATGCTTCAAGAGTGTGAATCTATCAGACAGAGTGTTGAGGAGTTAAAATTTAAGACAAAAAAAGATAATATGGCTTCTTTTACCGTAAGTGGAGGTTTTGTGATAAAACCTAGGCATAAATCGCTGGATGATATATTTAAAGATGCATCAAAATTGCTTCTTAGTGCGCAAAAAAAAGGCGGTAATCAGATCATACAAATCAAAGATTACGCAGAGAATTTCTAATACTTTCATACTTCATAAGTGTCTGAGTATCTATCTAAATATTTATAACAACCTGTTTTTTGCATAACTGTCTTTATTTTTTTGAAAAAAAATCACGTTTTATACCCTGACATTATTATTAATATAATCACTATTTAAAGGTAGAATTAATATCCACTTTGCTACAATTCAAAT
>WFMO01000073.1 GCA_015489055.1 Helicobacteraceae bacterium
AAATATGCCAAAAACGAAATAGCTTTAAACCCCGCACCATGCTATGTGGTTATTAAAGATTTTGGAGTAGTTAGTTTTGGTAAAAATGATAAAGAGGCCGCAATTATCGATGACATAGTCTCACACACAATGCTTGCTGTTTTAAAAGCTGATAAGCTAGGCGGATATGAGAGCATAAACGAAAAAGAGAGCTTTAAGATGGAGTATTGGGAATTAGAACAGGCAAAAGTCATCAAAGGTCGTTAAATATTTAAAATCTTGACTTAAAAATTTGATCAGACCTTTTAATACTTTAAATTTTAGTGATACCGTTAGATGCTTAAAAATAATATTGAAATAGGAATGATATGAAGTATTTATTGGCAATTGATGCGGGAACGGGAAGTATCAGAGCCGTTGTTTTTGATACAAAAGGCAATCAAATATCTGTTGCTCAGACTGAGTGGACGCATTTCAAAGAAGAGGGCGTGCCAAATTCTATGAGTTTTGATTTTAGGCAAAACTGGACTCTGGTTTGCAGTGTTATAAAAAAAGCCATAAAAGAAGCTAAAATAAGCGGTAGTGATATTTTGGCTCTAAGTGCAACTAGTATGCGTGAGGGTATTGTGCTTTACGACAAAGAGGGCAATGAGCTTTGGGGCGTTGCGAATGTTGATGCCAGAGCAGATAAAGAGGTTAGATTTTTAAAAGAAAATTTTCCAAAAATCGAAGATGAATTTTATAGACTCAGCGGACAAACGTTTGCTCTTGGAGCATTGCCTAGACTTTTGTGGCTTAAAAACAACAGAGTGGATATTTATACAAAAGTGGCAAAAATATCTATGATAAGTGACTGGGTTTTAGCTAAACTTTGCGGCGTTATAGCAACTGATCCAAGTAATGGCGGCACAACGGGAATTTTTTCATTAAATCGCAGAGATTGGCAGAGCGATATGGCCGCAAGGGTGGGACTAAAGGATACTATATTTCCGCCATGTTACGAAACAGGCACTGTGTTAGGGAGAGTTTTAAATCAAGTATGCCAACTGACTGGTTTATCGCCTAACACAAAGGTAGTAACTGGAGGAGGAGATGTGCAGCTTGGATGTGCGGGTCTAGGCGTAGTTAATGCCGGTGATGCCGCAGTTTTAGGCGGCTCTTTTTGGCAGCAGGTTGTAAATATACCAAGCTTAGTCCAGCCTCCAAAAGATATGAGTATCAGAGTTAATCCACATGTGGTAAAAAATCTTTCTCAAGCCGAGGGCATTACTTTTTTTAGCGGGCTTGTGATGAGATGGTTTAGAGATGCTTTTTGTCAAACTCAAAAAGAACAGGCCGCAAAACTAGGCATAGACACATATGCTGTCTTAGAGCAACAAGCTAAAGATGTGCCTGTGGGCTCTTATGGTATTATCCCGATATTTTCAGATAGTATGAATTATAAAAATTGGTACCACGGGGCTCCTAGTTTTTTAAACCTTACGCTTGATGCGTCAAAAAGTAATCCAATCTCAATATTTAGAAGTCTGGAAGAAAATGCGGCTATAGTATCAAGTCTAAATCTTGAAAGAATAGAAAAATTTACCGGTATTGATATAAATACTATAGTATTTGCCGGAGGAGCCAGCAAAGGCACTCTTTGGCCGCAAATCTTAGCTGATGTGACGGGATGCGTTGTAAATATCCCAAAAGTAACGGAAGCTACGGCACTAGGTGCTGCTATGGCGGCGGGTGTGGGCGTGGGCATCTATAATGATTTGGTATCAGCAGCAAAAGAGTTGGTCGTTTGGCAAAGAAGTTATGCACCTGATTTAAATAATAAAAAACTCTACGATGATATTAAAATTAAATTTCAAAAAGCTTATAAAAAGCAATTGGAACTCGTAGATGAGGGCGTTACATCGTCTATGTGGAAAGCACCGGGATTATAAATGCATGATATTCCCTTAACACATCTTTTATATATGGTCGCTCCTATGGGCATTGTTGCTTATTTTTACTATAAATGGGTAAATGATGCAAAAGAGGTAGGATATGCTACTGCTAGAATGGTTGTGCAGTTATTGGCTATAGGTTATGTGTTAGATGCGATATTTCATTCAAAATCACCTTTTGTTGCGGTGGCGGTGGTGCTATTTATGATTTCTGTTTCAAGTATGATAGCCTTGCGTAATTTTAAAGAAAAAAATTTTATCAATTATCGTGATGTTTTTATATCAATCTTTGTCGGTGGAACTGCAAATTTACTATTGGTGTTAGCGTTTGTGATAGATATTAAGCCGATATATACACCTATGGTTATGATCCCCTTAGCCGGCATGATATATGCAAATGCTATGAATTCAGTAGCACAGGCCGCTGAGAGGTTCGAGAGTGAGATAGAGAAGATGAGCTATGAAAAAGCCCGTTTGTTTGCTTTTAAAGCCTCCATGCTTCCGCGTGTGAATGTACTTTTAGCCGTTGGCTTGGTATCATTACCCGGTCTCATGACAGGACAGATTCTCTCGGGTGTCAGCCCGCTAATAGCGGCTAGGTATCAGATTGTAATTATGAGCATGGTGATTGGGAGCTCCGGTATCTCATCTGTTATATTTTTACTCTTTAAAAAACCAAAAGGTACTATCTAATACGCTATTCCGGTTGCTTGTCTTACTTTTTGTATCATCTCTTGTGCCGCTTCTTTTGCTTTTATTGCGCCTACATGTAAGATATCTCTTACCTCATCTTGATGTGCCTGGTAGTATATTTTTCTCTCTCTAAAAGGTTTGTAATATTCCCATATAACATCTGCTAGATAAAGTTTAAAATGTCCATGACCCTCACCACCTTTTTTGTATCTGTTTTGTAGATCAAGACATTCTTGCTCATTTAAAAAAAGTTTGGCAATGTTATAGACATTACAATTTTCATACTCTTTTGGTTTCTCAAGCGCAATATCTTGTGTGATAATTTTTTTAATTTTTTTAAGCTGCAGCTTTTGTTCACCAAAGATATTGATTGTATTATTGTAGCTCTTAGACATCTTTTGTCCGTCAATTCCCGGAACGGTTGCTACGTTTTCATCTACTTTATAAGTTGGAATTTTTAAAATATCTCCATATCGGTTATTGAACTTAATGGCGATATCGCGGGCAATTTCGACATGCTGAATCTGGTCTTTACCTACTGGAATGATGTCTGGTGAAAATAGTAAAATATCTGCCGCCATTAAAACGGGATATGAAAATAAAGAGTGATTGGTTGCAAAACCATGTGCTACTTTATCTTTATAACTATGTGCTCGTTCAAGGAGTCCTGTCGGCGTAAAAGATGATAGTATCCAGTAAAGCTCAAGTGTTTCTTTTACGTCAGATTGCACCCAAAAAGTCGATTTGTCTGTATCCATGCCAAGAGCTAAAAAGTCTGTTGCTGCCTGCATTGTAAGGTGGGCGAGCTTTTCCCCGTCATTAATAGTAGTCATTGCATGATAATTTGCGATAAATGCAAAGATCTCATTTTCATCTTGCGCATCAATCATAGGCTTGATGGATCCAAAATAATTGCCAATGTGTAAATCGCCTGATGGTTGTATTCCTGTTAATAATCGCATATTCTTTATCCGTTTTAAAATAGTTTAGTATTATATCTTATTTTAGTTTTAGTATGCTACTATTTTAAAAAAGGATTTATCATGAGTGTAAATATTAGAGCAAAAGATATTTCGCTGACAAGTGAGTTAAAAAAACATATAAATACCGCTATAGATAGGTTTCGTAAATATGATTTAAAGATTTCTAGTTACAATGTAAATATCACAAAAGAAAAAAACAAAGCGGTTGTAGAATTTGAGCTTCATATTGCTCATGCTAAGCCTGTTGTTATCAATCAAAGTGATGAAGATTTAGATATAGCTATTGATTTAGCCATTGAGAGAGTAACAAAGGCTCTTAGAAGGCTTCATGATAAATTAACGGATCATAAAAACATTTCCTTAAAAGATATTGAATTAGCAGATGAGCAATAGGCAGTTGAAAAAAGTCATTTTATCTTTGCTACTTATAGGCATTACTGTTTTTGCAGCAGATAATAAATATGATATGCGCGTTGCTTATGGAAGAGCTGATGCAAAAAATTTTGGTGATATTATCATAGGCAAAACAGCTCCTAGTAATTATCATACTCATCTTGTAAATATCATGGGCGGTTACAGATTGGCTCATAATTTTTTCCATTTTCCATTTGATATTTATGCTCAAGCAGGACTATCCAAATTTCTTGAAAACGGATACAACAAAGATGTTTATGAAAACACAATAGCGCTAAAAGGGTATTATAAATTTAACTTTTTGCATAATCAGATTCGTTTTGGTGCGGCTGAGGGTGCATCGTATGTTTATGGAACATTGGAAGTTGAAAAAGAAGATGCTACTATCAATCATGGTCACATTTCACATTATCTAAATTATATAGAACTTAGTTTTGATTTTGATGTTGGTAAATTAATGCGCTATAAGCCGTTTTATGGTACATTTGCCGGTGTATATCTGCATCATCGTTCAGGGATATTCGGGCTTATTAACAATGTAAGACGTGGCGGTTCAAACTTTATATGCTATTATGTTGAGAAGAATTTTTAAAGGAATAAAATGTTCAATTGGTTGATCTGGTTTCACGTAATCTCTTTTATGTCATGGTTTGCGGTGCTTTTTTATCTGCCCCGTTTGTTTGTTTATCATAAAGAAAATGAAGATAACGAAGGTTTTGTAAAAGTTGTCAAAGTTATGGAGTATAAACTTTATAAGTACATAGGTATTCCCGGTATGTGGGCAACAGTTTTAAGCGGTGCTTTTTTAATTTTTGATTATTATGAAAAATATGGGGTAAATTTGTTTAAAACCGGCGGCTGGCTGCATGCTAAACTGTTTTTTGTTGTTTTA
>WFMO01000074.1 GCA_015489055.1 Helicobacteraceae bacterium
GACAGCGATCTTGCAAAATATACTATTAATCTTGTCCAAAAAGCAAAGAAAGGGCTCATTGACCCTATTATCGGTAGAGAAGCAGAGATACAAAGAGTGATACAAACGCTTTGTAGAAGAAAGAAAAATAATCCGATTTTAGTAGGTGAGCCTGGAGTAGGTAAAACTGCGGTTGCTGAAGGGTTGGCGCTTCGTATCAGTGAACGAGATGTGCCTGAAATATTGCAAGACGCTTCTATTTTTGCGCTTGATTTAAGCGCCATGATTGCCGGTACAAAATACAGAGGAGATTTTGAAAAGCGTCTAAAGTCAGTTATGGATGAATTAAAAAAGAAGCCAAATGCTGTTTTATTTATTGATGAAATTCATACCTTAGTTGGAGCCGGAGCTGTTAGCGGAGGCTCTATGGATGCTTCAAATCAGTTAAAACCTGCACTTGCATCAGGCGAGATAAAATGCATGGGAGCTACAACTTACGCAGAATTTCGCAATGTATTTGATAAAGATAAAGCACTCTCACGAAGATTTTCAAAAATAGATATAAAAGAGCCTACAAAAAAAGATGCTTTTTTAATATTAAAAGGACTTCGTAGCAAATATGAGGAACATCATAGTGTAAAATATAGTGATAATACATTAAAAAGTGCGGTAGAATTATCAAAAAAATATATCTCTGATCGTTTTTTACCAGACGTGGCAATTGATTTAATTGATGAAGCGGGAGCATCGTTTCATCTTAAAAAACATAAAAGAAAATCTATCACAACTGATGATATTGAAACAGTAATCTCTAAAATCACCGGCATGCCAACGTCCAAAATGGATAAAGACGGCACTAAACAGCTGGCAACTTTAAAAGATGATTTGCAAGCTCGTCTCAAAGGTCAGGATAAGGCGATAGATACGGTGACTCAAGCGATAAAACGCTCAAGAGCAGGTTTAAAAAGCGCAGACAAACCTATAGCGTCTTTTTTGTTTTTAGGGCCTACAGGAGTTGGAAAAACTGAGTTGGCGCGTTCATTATCTGAGGTGATGGGAATTTATTTTGAGCGTTTGGATATGAGTGAATATATGGAAGCGCATTCAGTAGCCAGGCTCATAGGCTCGCCGCCTGGATATGTCGGGTTTGAGCAGGGCGGAATACTCACTGAAGCTGTAAGAAAGCATCCGTATATGGTTTTACTTCTAGATGAGATAGAAAAAGCTCATCCTGATTTGGTAAATATTTTATTGCAGGTTATGGATCATGCAAGCTTGACGGACAATAACGGCGCTAGAGTTGATTTTCAAAATGTTATATTGATTATGACATCAAATATCGGAGCACAGGAGCGAAAAGTCATGGGCTTTAATGCAGATAGTCTGTTGTCAAAAGATGAATCTTTAAAATCGTTTTTTACTCCTGAATTTAGGAATCGCTTGGATGCTATTGTGCAGTTTAATGCGCTTGATATAACTATAGTCCAAGATATTGCACATAAGTTTATAGAGCAGTTAAACAAAGAGTTAAAAAATAAAAAAATTACTCTACATGTAAGCAAAGGAGCTTTGCATCATATAGCAAAAGCAGGGTATGACAAAGAGCTTGGTGCCAGACCTCTTGAGAGATATATACAAGAACATGTGAAAAACAGGCTGACTGATGAGATACTCTTTGGCAACCTTACAAACGGAGGTGACGTGTTTGTAGATTTCACTACAGAGCTTATCTTTGATTTTAAAGAGTTGTATCATTGAGTGTAGCTAAATTAACACTAGACAATATATTTCCGCATCCAGACCAGGCCACAAAAGAGGGTATTGTAGCTTTTGGAGGCGACTTATCACCATCTAGACTTATGAGCGCATACAAAAAGGGTATTTTCCCATGGTACAGTGAAGGAGACCCCATAATATGGTGGTCGCCCAATCCAAGACTGATTTTGGATTTTAGTGATTTTAAATTGAGACGTTCACTTCAAAAAAGAATAAAGCATTTTACATATAGTTTTGATACTAAATTTCTAGATGTTATTGCCAGTTGTGCCAGCACTAAAAGAAAAGGGCAAAATGGGACTTGGATATTGCCTGAGGTTATTGAGGCGTATGATGTTTTACATGGCATGGGGCATGCGCACAACGTAGA
>WFMO01000075.1 GCA_015489055.1 Helicobacteraceae bacterium
CCTTTTGAGAGTTCGCTTGAAGCTATCAAAGTTCGTTTTCGTCCTATTATGATGACAACATTTGGAACAATAGCGGGCATGATACCAATAGCGCTTCAAGATGCTATCGGACTTGAGAGACTTTCACCGCTTGCCGATGTTGCAATAGGTGGACTTTTAACATTTGTTGTACTGATATATGTTCCAATGTTTACTTATATGGTCACTAAAAAGCATAAACAAACAGTAACTAAAAGTAATGATACAATAGCAAAAATAAGCTAAAGGATAGAAAATGAAAAAAGTAGTTATGATAGGTGCAGGCTTTGCTGGATTGCATATTTTCTCGAAGATTCGCTATCTCATAGGCAGTAAAATTGAGCTTACAATAATAGATGCAAGAGAATACTCCTTGCTTAAGCCGTCGCTTCCTGAAGTTGCCTTTGATGGAGCTCCTATTTCGCACTCTTTAGTTGAACTAGAGCATACCATTACTGGCAAAGGTGCCGTATTTATACATGATAAAGTGACCCATGTTGATGCTAAAGCAAATACAATTTCTCTCAAAAGCGGTAAAACTCTTGAGTATGATTATCTAATCTTAGCACCGGGAGCTGTTAAAAATTATGATGCGATTGAAGGTTTTAGTGAGTTTGGATATTCCGTCTGTGATGATACGCAGGCTCAAAAACTGTGGAAAAAGGTTCGGGCTTTTGAAGGTGGTAAGGTTGTTGTAGGATCTGCAAAAAGCGTACAGGGCAATCGGGTGGATGCGCCAAAGTTAACGGCACCGTGCGAGGGCCCTATAGGTGAGATTATGTTTATGCTCGGATATTATCTTCGCGAGGAAAAGCATCTAAAGCAGGTGGAAGATTTTAAAATTGATGTCTTTACTCCTGGCGCTATCTTTTTTGAAGATGTTGGTCCAAAACCGCATGAGGTAGTTGGTAGGTTTATGAAAGAACAGGCCATAGACCTGCATATAAATAAAGTTGTTACAAAAATTGGAAAAGATTTTGTAGCTTTTGATGATGGTACGCAGATGCCAAGTGATTTAACTATCGTTATACCGCCATATACTGCTCCGAAATTTTTACTTGACTCTGGTCTGGGTGATGAGTTTGGATTTATTCCAACTGATACGACTATGAGACATCTTGATTATTTCAATATTTTTGCAGCCGGAGACAGTACCGCATTGTCTCAGCCAAAACTTGGTCATATTGCTATTATTCAAGGAGGAATTGCAGCAGCTAGTTTATTAAAAGAGTTGGGTGAAGATATTGCGATACCGCCACATAAATTAAGTATCTTTTGTATTATGAATATGGGTGGAGATGAAGCTACCTTGATAGAATCGGATTATCTGTATGATAATACAACAGATATAGCATTTCACTCTCCTATAGCTCGTATGATGAAGTGGGGCTTTGACAATTATTTGCATTTTAGTCGTGGGAATATGCCGCCGGAATTTGCTATGAATATGACAGAAAAATTAATTAAACTTTTAAAATAAAGGATAGAAATATGAAAGTACCAACACCGCAAGAAGTTGAAGCTATGATGACACAGATGATGGGTGCTTTACCGCAGTCATTAAACAGCGCTAAAGCAATTGACCCAAATTTTTTGGTTGAACAAGCAATGAGCTCTAAAGCAAGTATTCAAAACGATAAGAATCCGTTTGATGCTAAAACATCAATGATGATAGCTTTGGCGTCATCCATCACATTGGGAAGCCAGGAGTGCATACAAGAACAAACAAAGCTTCTCAAAAAAATGGATATCACAAAAGAGGAGTTAGCTTTTTTGGTTAAAATAGTAAAACATGCACACACTAGCGCAGTGATGGGGGCGGCAAAAGCTGCTTTTGATACGTTTGATAGTTAAAGATATTTTTATGTTAAATGGGTAGGATATGGATATATCTTTTTAAGGTAGGTTTATGTCCGAACATCATCATGAAGTACATGGTAAAAATTTATTGCTTACGATCGTTTTAAATCTTATTATAACTGTTGCTCAGATTGTCGGCGGGATTTTTTCAGGCTCGCTGGCACTTTTGAGTGATGCTATGCATAATTTTAGTGATGTTTTATCGCTTATTATCGCTTTTGGTGCCAATCGACTAGTTAG
>WFMO01000076.1 GCA_015489055.1 Helicobacteraceae bacterium
GATATCGTAACTTTTTGCTTGGATACAGTATTGCCGTATTTATCTGTTGAAATATTAGATGGTTTTGAAAACTTTGTTGTAGTTGTTGTATTTTGTGCAAATACCCCAGTAACAATAAAACAACTTAGAATTAATATCGATTTTTTCATATCTTACCTTTATATATATGATTTGCTTTCACCATAGTGTTTATGTAGCCATTAATCTTCTTATCAACGTCAGTATCATTTGAATCATCAACCTGCATTAACTCAATCTTCCTATTAATAGCGGCACTCAACAGGCGATGCTGTAAATTTTGCAAGTTTTCAAGACGATTAATTCTATGGGTGTTATCGCCCTCCTGTCCTAAAAACCAGATAAACCAAAAGATAAGCATTACGCCAATCAATAAAGGAACAAATGCTGCTGATCCATTTCGTTTCATCTGTAGCTCCACTATATGTTTACTATAAAGTAACTAACGACTGTTGCCAGACTCATGGCAGGCGCAAACGCAAAGGTTTCTTTTTTTGTTAAATACAAAAAAATTATCTGTAAAATACCACTAAGTAAAATAAACCATCCTAATGGATGCAAACCTAAAAAAAGAGCACAAAAAACTCCAAAACGAATATCACCGCCACCAAACTTTAAATTTAAAACAATAAAAATCGTAAATAAAAAAAAGACTAATAAAACGGCATAAATATCATCTAACTGCAATTTATAAAAAAATAACTTTAATAAAAGCAATCCAATAATTGCCGGTAAAACAATTATATCTTTAATATAACCTGACTTTATATCTTCAATAGAAATTATAATAGATATAAAAATAAAAAATAATAATAAAATACTATCACCCTTATATTAAAAATTATAATGATTGTACTATTGTAAAAATCAAAATAAGCATAAAAAATCATAAAATAACTATAAAAATTTATTTATGTAACATTTTGAAACAGATAATTTAAGAAAAAAAATAGATAAGAAGGTAGATAGAGACTAGAAGCTATATCTACAAGCTATGAGTTTATAGCTTGTAGAGCATATTTTTTACCTAGTTCATAAGCTTTTTTATTTGCCTCATGAACTTTAGGGGGTACTTTAGATAACATCGTGTCAATCAGCGTCTGTTCATCTAAAACTTTTGTCATTGTGTTTGTAATAGCTAATGCTACAACAGATTGAGTAATTACATTGCCAACCTCTTCTTTAGCGATAGTAATAATAGGAATATCGTAAATTTTCCATTTTTGTCTGTCCTCATCAGTTGGATGAACAAGATTTGGATCGATTACTATAATTGCACCCGGTCTCACACCATTTTTAAACTGCTGATAACTTACATCTGCCACTGAAAGCATAAAATCAACCTCACCTTCATTAGCATAAGGGTATCTTATCTCATTATCGTCAAGTGTTATGTCAACAACTGTAGGACCACCACGAACTTGAGATGTATATGTAGCTGTCTTAAGACCATATCCACCCTCTTTGATTTTACAAGCTGCCATAATCTCACCAGCTAGTAAAACTCCTTGTCCGCCTACTCCTGTAAAACGTAAAGTATTTCTCATATAGGACTCCTTTATATTTTCTTCTCAAAATCATCTTGAGTAAGTTTTGCACGTTTGCCTTGAGCGGCATCTTGGATTTTGGCATACATTTCACAATACTCTTCCTGCTCAACATCCCGCAAGACACCGGTTGGAAATTTATTTAATTTTTCATCTTCTGGCAATGCTTCCCATTTTCTATTAGGAACGGTAATACCGTCAATCCATTCAAGATTTTCCATAGCGCTTGCCATTTTATTTTTACGTCCAAGATTGATATGGCAGTTTGACATAATATCAAAAAAGCTAAAACCTTTATGTTGAAAGCCTTTGACCAATACCTTTTCAAGTTTTTTCGGATCAATCATACTCTCACGCGCAACAAAAGATGCTCCTGCTCCAATAGCTAAACTACAAGCATTAAAAGTAGGATCTATATTTCCATTTTTTTGACTAACCGT
This sequence comes from Helicobacteraceae bacterium, assembly GCA_015489055.1. Taxonomy (GTDB): domain Bacteria; phylum Campylobacterota; class Campylobacteria; order Campylobacterales; family Sulfurimonadaceae; genus Hydrocurvibacter. The sequence continues at coordinate 2,006 of WFMO01000076.1, forward strand.
CCACATGCCTTGTGGTGTTGTCGGTGATGTTTGCGAATTTGTTAAGCCATAGATAAAATTATTGATTAAAATGAAGTTTAAATCAATATTTCTGCGACAACCATGTATAGTATGGTTTCCGCCTATAGCAAGCCCATCACCGTCACCAGCTACTACGACCACATTAACATCAGGATTTGCAAGCTTAATACCGGTCGCGTAAGCAACAGTACGACCGTGGGTCGTATGAACAGTGCTACAATCAATATATGAGCTAAAACGACCGGAACAACCGACACCTGAGACGATACAAACTTTATCCATATCCCAACCACATTTCTCAATAGCACGGATGGTTGCTTTTAGTATAACGCCATCACCACAGCCCCAAC
>WFMO01000077.1 GCA_015489055.1 Helicobacteraceae bacterium
GATAAACTTGATGATGAAATCATAAAGCTCATTTCCAAACGTGCCCGGTATATTCGTCAGGCAGTCAAATTTAAAAACAGTATTGAGGAGATAAAAGCAAAAGACAGAGTAGATGAAGTACTGCAAAATGTAAGACATGAAGCTCTAGCTTTAAACCTCTCGCCAAACCTTATCACAAAACTCTATGAAATTATCATTGATGATATGGTCGAGTCTGAAATAGCTGAGTTTAGAAATGGCGGTAATTTCTAGTCTATTACAGTTCTTTTATTGATGCCTACTAGCCAATAAGATACGGCGAGCCCAACCGTCACTAGACCTATAATTAATAATTCGTGCATTTTAGACGGCGACAAAGAGTATATCAGTATTTTACGTATAAGTGCTGCCATTGCCAACATGATAAATGTTCCTATAGCAAAACCATCACCTTGGAGATGCTTAATCTCTTCATGAATCAGCTCAATAGCAGCCCACAAAATAAGCAAACTTCCAAAAACGGTTAAAATACCTTTTTGTATCTCTTCGCCAGAAAAAAACATATTATATACATCATAAGAAAATAAACTAACAGCAAAGATGGCTACAAGAGCTAAAGCTCCTGCTAACAATAGATTTGCATATGATGTAAAATGTTTTAGCCCTATTAATATTTTTCTCTCACCTTTTGACATTGAGAGAAATTTACTAAGCTCTTCCTCTCTGTAAGAACTTGTCAGCACATCAAGATTTACATCTATAATCTTCTCAACAGCTCTTAATTCTTTTAATAATTTTTCTCTATTATTACAATCATTTTGAAGCTGTTTGGAAATAAATGTTCTAACATATGTAAAAGCGGCATTAACATAGTGCGTAGGCAACCCGATTTTTACATGTATCTCCCCAATTTTATACAAATATATAAAATAATTCATATCATATTTTCCACAAAAAAGGTTAACGAACCACTCCTGTATCTTCTCTCTGTGATAGCTTATAACTTCTTTATTTTTTAAAAATGTGGCTGTTTCACCAAATTTCCAGATATAATCATAAAATCCGTTGATAAACTCTTCACGAAGTGGCTGCATCCGTTGCTCTAAACTCATCAAAATATCACTGTCTTCTTGAGTAAACTGATAGTGGTTTAATACTGTTTCATAATGTTGTGTCATAATATTACTCCTATATTGCACAATTATACAGTATATTTTACTTTTTATATTGATTTGTATCAATATAAAATATATCTAAATTTTGCTAATATACATAAAAGGGACTTATGATGCAAGAACCACTAAAGCTAAATAAATACGAACGCTATAAACAAAGAATGAAGCCGTATGATTTTTTTACGCAGATAGACACTTTGGATTTTAACAATTTATCAAATATTGATAGATATTATATTGAAAATTTTGGTATCATCAACCTTGGTTTTGCAGAAGATGAATTTGCCGTTCGCATCAAATTAATAGCCGGGCAAATTTCCATACAACAGTTAAACGATATAGCCAAAATAGCCAAAAAAAATGATGCAAGCATTATACTAACAGCTAGAGCCGGTTTGCAGATTCATGGATTAAGCGCAGATAATGTTTTGGGTGTATTTGAAGCAATCAACAATCTTGAAGTTACAACGTGGCAAAGTATAAGCGATAACGTCAGAAGTATCACAACAGATATTTATGATGGTGTTACAAACGACAATATTATACATGTAACGCCAATTATTGAGCAGATGCATCAATATGTTCAAAAAAAACCAAACTTTATGGGGATGCTGCCAAGGCGAATATCTGTTGGCATATCTGCAAACAAAGAAAATACCGTATCGCTTTTCTCAAACGATCTTTATTTTGCGCTAGCTAAGAAAAATGATATTTATGGCTTTAACGTTTTCATGGGTGGAAAAAATTCTGAGATTGCGCAAGATGCAGATATCTTTTTAAAGCCGGATGAAGTCTTTTTATTTTATAAAGCATTTTTACAAGCATTTATAATATATGGCTACAGGGGTACACGCTCTAAAACAAGATTGTTTCATCTGCTTCAAATGATAGGCATCGAAAAATTTAAACAATACATTCAAATAGGATTTAACAAAAAGTTTATATCTGCCGGGGAACTAAATGTGCAAAAAAGAAAATTTTCTGAGTTTGAGAAATTAAAAGATGGAAGTTACGCCTATTGTTATCAGAGTGATTATGGTCGCATAAGCATTCAAGAGATTCAAAATATATGCAATTATGCCGCAGAGCAAAACTTACAGATTAAACTGGGCATTGATCAAAACATATATCTTTTTGGCATACAAAATATTCAAGAGTGCATAAGTTCACCAAACTCGCATCACGGCATAATAGCTTGCGCCGGGAGTGAGTATTGTCCATTTTCATTTTGGAACATTAAAGATGAAACATCATATCTTCCAATTGAAATGATAAAAAAACATGGGATTAAAATAGGATTTTCAGGATGCGCCAAAGGCTGTGGAAGGCACAGACATGTGGATATTGGGCTACTTGGGCTTAAAACAAATAATTTTGGAGATGCACAAGGGGGCGTTCGTGTATTTATAGGCGCACAGCATTCTAACGCAAAGGCGGTTGCAAAAGAATTATTCGCAATGGTTGTATTTGAGCATTTAAATTCTGTAATTACATTGATAATTTTACTATTTGAAAAAAGCGGGTTTGACGATTTTGAGCAATACAGTGAAAAGATCATCAATAGATACTCAAGTGATTTTTTGGCACTTTGGTATCTATCAAATCTTTATACTAAAAAGACTCTGCCTATACCATTACCAGATCAAGAAGACAATCTGGATTTTGGATATGAAAAAAAGATATTGGATAATAAATTCCGCGATATTAGTCATTACAGTCTTATAGATAATAGTCTATGGCCTGCAATAAGCGCTATGAGTAAAGAGCTGTGGAGTGTTAATAAAAAAACTGACCTTATCTCTAAACTCTCATCCTCCGTCACAAAGATAAGGTAAGCTAACTATTTATATCTGTATGTAATTCTGCCCTTATCAAGCGAATAAGGCGTTAACTCCAATTTAACTTTATCGCCAGGGAGTATCTTGATATAGTGCATACGCATTTTACCCGCTATATGACATAAAATAATATGTCCATTATCAAGCTCTACTCTAAATGTTGCGTTTGGTAAAGCTTCAACTATCTTGCCATCAACTTCGATAACATCTGATTTTGCCATCTTTAATCCTTAC
>WFMO01000078.1 GCA_015489055.1 Helicobacteraceae bacterium
CCTGTTATGGCAGCTAAAACTTATGGTGTCGTTCCTCCTGATTTAAGCGATGCAGGAGTTTTATATAGCCCAAAATTTCTTGCTGCTTATATAGCCAACCCTGTAAAAGCCATGTTGCTTCAACATAGATATAACGCTAAAAACGGTAAAGTTTTTCCTATGCCGGCATTTGCGGGCGCAGGTGGCAATAAACAACAGGAGATAGCTGATATGGTTGCATATTTTAAATCTATTGCATTTACCAAAAAGATATCTCCAAAAACTGCATTTGTAGATTCATGTGGTCGTTGCCATGCTATAAGGTTTGATAAATGGACCCAAATTGGATTTATACCGAAATTTAAAAATAATTTGCAAAAATTAAAATTTGAATTAAAAGTTGCACAATATCAAAAAGCATTAAAAAAATACAAAGGATCATTACCGCCAGATTTATCAACTATTTTAGAATCTCGTAGCAAACATTTTGTAGAGGGCTTTATGGAAAATCCTCAAAATTATATAAAAAATACAGCTATGCCTCGTGTCGGCGTTACAGCAGCAACAGCTAATCAAATTGAAAAGTATCTGTTTCAAACATCAAACCCAGAACACGCGCAGCGTGAATCTGTTGGTAGAGATATAATGATATATCTATTTATATTTGCATTCTTTGCATATTTATGGAAACGTTCTATCTGGAAAGATCTCCACTAATTTTTAAAACTAAAGTATTCTGAGAGTTACATCAGAATACTTTATGTAAAAGCACTGTCGCAACTTTTTAAAACCTACCCTTTTGATATACATCAACTTTTTACAAGGCATATACTGATATAATCATCATATACTTTATTAAAGGATGCTATTTTGCTAATTGACAGCTACGATAGAGCCGTAAATTATATCCGTGTCTCAGTAACAGAGAGATGCAATTTTAGATGCCAGTATTGTATGCCGGAGAAACCGTTTTCATGGGTTCCCAAAGAAGATCTACTCTCCTTTGAAGAATTATTTCTATTTTTAAAAGTTGCAATAGATGAGGGTGTAAACAAGATAAGAATAACAGGTGGAGAGCCTTTGTTGCGCGAGAGCCTTGATAAATTTATCAAGATGATATATGATTATAAGCCAACTATAGACTTATCAATGACGACCAATGCTTTTTTATTAAAAGGTGTAGCTCAAAAATTAAAAGATGCAGGCTTAAAAAGATTGAATGTCTCTATAGATACACTCATACCTCAAGTTGCACAGCACATAGCGGGAAAAGATGTTTTGAAAAATGTCTTAGAGGGAGTTAATGAAGCACTTAGTGTAGGTCTTAAAGTAAAAGTAAATATGGTGCCCATGCAAGGTATCAACGATAATGAAATCATTGATGTTTTACAGTACAGCAAAAAGCGTGGCATGACAGTACGCTTTATAGAATATATGCAAAACTCTCATGCAGCGGTTGATCTTAAAGGAATGAAGAGTGAGCAGTTATTGCAAATCATTAAAGAAAAATACAACTTTATTGATGACGGGTTTGACGGTCATTCCCCGTCACATTATTATAAGTTAGATGATGGATATAAATTTGGTATTATAGAGCCTTCCGGTGATGATTTTTGTAAATCCTGTAATCGTATCCGTTTAACTGCTGAAGGAAATTTAATTCCTTGTTTATATTTTGATGAAGCTATGAGCATTAAAAATGCTGTAAAGCAAGGCGATATACAAGGTGCCGCTGAGATTTTAAGAGAAGTTGTTCGCACTAAACCGGAAAAAAATCGATGGAATGACAGTGAAATATCCACAAGAGCCTTTTATGAAACCGGCGGTTGATTCTAAGTTGACATTATTATGCTTTTACTTGTAGAACATTTTTATTCTATCCAGGGTGAAGGACGCTATTGTGGTGTTCCATCATTATTCTTTCGCTTTGGTGGATGCAATATGCAGTGCATTGGATTTGGGTGTTCTATGACATCACCAAGTGGCACTAAGATCTTAGGATGCGACACTGTATATGCCGTAAATAAAGAACATTTTGCAAAAACATGGATAGAAATAACACAACTAGACCAGCTTTTACAAATTGTAGATACTTACGACTTACCACCGAAAGTGGATATTGTCTTAACGGGCGGTGAACCTTTATTAAATTATGATGATAAGAATTTAGTTGAGTTTATTACATATTTTATATCACGCAACCATCGTGTAACATTTGAAACAAATGCGACGATTAATATCAATTTTGATAAGTATCCTATATATAAAAAATGCACATATGCTCTCTCTGTTAAGCTGTCCAATTCAGGAGAAAACTTCTCTAAACGTATCAAGCCACAAAGCATAATCTCTTACGAACAAAACGCAAAAGACAGTTTTTTTAAATTCTCGATTGACAGTAATTCTATATGCTTAGGACTTGACGAAGAGATGGATGAGATTATCTCTTTAGCGCCATCTTTACAAGTTTATTGTATGCCAGTGGGAGCAAATAAGCAAGAACTAGAGGTAAACTCTAAACCTTTGATTGAGTTTTGTAAAAATAAAGGATATACTTATTCTGATAGACTGCATATTAGAATATGGGATCAAATTCATGGAGTATAAAAAAGTATGATAATTAGAAAGTTGTTTAAATTTGAAAATGCACATATTGTACGAGGGTGTAGTACAGTAAAATGTAGAAGTTCTTTGCATGGGCACTCATACAAGGTGGAAGTTTTATTCCAGTCCAATTATTTGGATAATGGGCAAATGGTTTATGATTTTGGATTAATGAAGCAAAATATCAAGGATCTTGTAGAAAGTTTTGATCATTGTATAACTATTTGGAGCAAAGACTCACAAGAGTATATTAGTGATATGAAAAAAAATTCGTCACGCTGGATAGAACTCCCCGTATCACCATCAGCAGAACAATTTAGCCGCGTAATTTTTGTACTCATAGATACTCTAATGAAGCTTACATGTAAAGTAAATGGTGAAAAAGATGTATCGCTTTACAGTGTCATAGTACATGAAACAGATAGCGGTTACGCACAATCTTTTAAAGAAGATGCATACTCAAAACAGATGGAAGAAATACTATTGGAAGATATTATTTTTAGCCAAGAAGTAACAAACAGCTTCCACGACACAGAACTTGTGTTAAAACTACAGCAAAAACAAACTTTCAAAAATCCTACAAGTGTATAATAATTTTGTCATTACAACTTCAATTGTGACTCAAAAAAAGTTCTTCGCAACTTCATCTTTCTTTGTTTCTTTAAGAGTAACTAGAGTTTTTAGAGGTGTCCTTAAATCATTATTAATATTTTTTTAGATAAAATTCGATCAATCAAAGTGTTAAGTAGGGAAATCTAGGCATTTATGTCTAGGTTGCTACGCTAAAGACGTAGTTACGCTATCCGAACAGACTTTGTATTTTTTAGGAGAAACTTATGAAAAAGATTTTATTTTTACTGATAGCTTTTGCAGGTGCTGCATTTGCTAAAGATGGTGGCGCTACTGCAAAAATTGCGTTAGATACTGCTAGCGGTGCTAGTGTTGCAGGATATGCTTTGGTTGGTGCTGGTATTGGTATCGGTTTAGCCGCTTTGGGTGGTGCAATAGGTATGGGTCATACAGCTGCTGCAACAATAGCTGGAACTGCTCGCAATCCTGGTCTTGGCGGTAAGCTTATGACTACAATGTTTATAGCATTAGCAATGATTGAAGCACAAGTTATATACACACTTGTTATTGCTCTAATCTTATTATATGCAAATCCATTTTTAGGCTAAATGCTTTATATTATCTAGTTAGTCAGACTAACTAGATAATCTCTTTTTTAATGCGATTGTGGTGGAATGGTAGACACGCAGGCTTGAGGGGCTTGTGCTTCACGGCGTGGGGGTTCAAGTCCCCCCAATCGCACCATCTTCTTTATTTTAACATCTCTTTATTACTAAAAATTGTTTCATGCCCTTGCTCTGGATTTCTTGGTATTAAAAATACCGATATAAACGATATAGCCGCTATACCGGCACCTATTAAAAATACCATATGAGGTGACTTTAACCATACAAGACCTAAAATAAACGGTAAAAACACTGCTGCAATATGATTGATGGTACCGCTAATAGCACTATTTGTAGATATATCTTTGGGATCTGCAATTTTTTGAAAATAGGTTGCCAGTGAAAAAGACATAGCAAAAAGAAGACTGTCCAACAGATATAGCACATAAGCAATTTGCACATGACTTACATAGGCATAAGACACAAAAATAATAAAAAGTCCTATATATTCAAGTTTTAAAATCATAGCCTCGCCAAATCTAGATATCAGTCTTCCTACTTTTGGAGCTAAATAGATATTTAAAATGGCATTAGCAAATAATAAAACAACCATGTGGTGGATGCTCACACCAAATTTTTCTACCAATAAAAAAGCTGCAAAAACAACAAATATTTGTCTTCTCGCTCCGCCAAAAAACGTAAGCAGATAAAATAACCAATACCTCTTAGTCAGCATCAATTTTTTTTCTTGTAAAGCACCCTCGTTAAATTTTTTAAATCCTGCCCAGGCTATAATACCCAGCAAAACAGTAATGCCTCCAAACAATGTATAAACTGTTTTATAGGTAAATGCAAAATAACCCATAAAAATATAGATAAATATAAAAACCGATAATCTTGCAATTGCTTGAACAGAACTAAGCCTGCCTAAAACTATCGGTGTTTGATGTTTTGGTATCCATTGTAAGTTTAAAGACTGATTTAAAGTTTGAAGATAATGAAATCCCACAGACATAATGATAGTTGCAAAATACAATCCCACCGTAGAATGCAAATAGCCTGTTATCAATGTCCCGACTCCAAGTAAAATAAGTGATATATACGCTAATCTTTGCTGTGATACAAGCAGCAATACAAGTA
>WFMO01000079.1 GCA_015489055.1 Helicobacteraceae bacterium
AACTTAAGCTACCAAAACAAAGCAATAAGCTCCATAGTAGATATCTTTGAAGGACAAGAGATTTGTCAAAGCAATTTCTCTATTTCTCGTGCCTGGGGCGATACTCTTGGTATCACTGAAAATGAACTTGGTATTGGAAATCGTCTTGAACTTCTTGATGATGAGATTTTGACTAATGTGCAAAATATTCAGCTTAAAAATGGACTTGCTGAATCTAAAAAGTTAAACAGTATGGATTTCTCAGTAGAGATGGAGACGGGAACAGGCAAGACTTATGTTTATCTCAAAACTATTTTTGAGCTCAATAAAAGATATGGATTTTCAAAGTTTATAATAGTTGTACCATCTATCGCCATCAAAGAGGGTATAAAAAAGACACTTGATATCACCACTGAACATTTTAAATCAATTTTTGATAATGTCAATTATGATTATTTTATCTATGACAGTTCAAACCTGGAACAGGTGAGAGATTTTGCTACAAGCAGCGATATTCGTATAATGGTTATAAATATAGATGCCTTTAGAAAAAGTTTTACAGACCCAAGTAAAGACACAAAAGCAAATATTATCCACCGCCAAAACGATAAACTTGGTGGTGAGCGACCTATAGACTTTATAGCTTCAACAAATCCAATAATCATCATAGATGAACCTCAAAGTGTGGATAATACCACAAAAGCAAAAGAGGCAATAGAGACACTTAATCCACTTTGTCGCCTACGATACAGTGCTACACACCTTCAAAAGTTCAATTTAATGTATAAACTTGACTCTATTGATGCGTATGAGCAAAAACTTGTAAAGCAGATAGAAGTTGCCAATGTCAAAATTGACGATACGTCAAATAAGCCTTACATAAAGCTTTTAAGTGTAAAGGCGAAACCAAGGAGTGCAAAAATTGATATATATGTTAATCACAACGGCAGCACAAAATGTAAAACAATCAGCATTAAAGACGGAAGTGATTTGTATGAACTCTCTAATGGCAGAGATGTTTATGAGGGATACACCGTCAATGATATTTACATTGAAAAAGGGAATGAATATATCGAATTTTCTAACAATGAAAGCATTGGCATTGGTGAAGCCATAGGTGATGTAAATGACGACAGTATCAAACAACTGCAAATTAGAAAAACGATAGAAGAGCATCTTGATAAAGAGCTGCGATTAACATCAAAAGGCATTAAGGTTTTAAGTCTCTTTTTTGTAGATAGAGTTGCTAATTATCGCGAGTATGATAAAGATGGCAACCCTAAAAAAGGTAAATATGCCTTATGGTTTGAAGAAGCTTACAAAGAGATAAGTAAAAAACGAAAGTACAATACGCTTTTTGGAGATGTTGACATAGAAATTGAAGTTGAAAAAGTTCATGATGGGTATTTTGCGCAAGATAAAAAAGGAAGAGTAAAAGACAGTACAGGTAAAAATAAAGATGATGAGAGTGCATTTGACAAGATAATGAAAAACAAAGAGAGACTACTCAGCTTTACAGAGCCCTTACGATTTATATTTTCACATAGTGCCTTAAAGGAAGGTTGGGATAATCCAAATGTTTTTCAAATATGTACTTTAAATGAGACAAACTCAGTTATAAAAAAGCGTCAAGAAATAGGGCGTGGGCTTCGTATATGTGTTGATCAAGATGGTGATAGGGTTTATGGGTTTGATATTAATACTCTAACAGTTATGGCAAATGAGAGTTATGAAGAGTTTGCTAAAAGTTTGCAAAGTGAATATGAAAAAGATTGTGGTATTGTTTTTGATAATATTAAAAAGTATATCAAAGATGCAAGCGATAGACAACTTGTTTCACTAAACAAAGAGGTCTTGCTTAGTGATGATTTTAAAGAGTTATGGAAACAAATTAAATATAAAACGACATATAGAGTGGATTTTGATGCGGATGCACTTGTGAAGCGGTGTGCAGATAAAATTGCCAATGAACTAACGGTTGGAAAAATCAAGTATCTCTACTCAAAAGCAAAAAATAAAATTACAAAAGTTGGGATTGAAATTGATGAAGATAGTATAAAAGATCAGTTTGGTGATATAAAAACTGTGGACTATAAACTTCCAGATATCATCACTTACTTTCAAAACCAAACAAATCTCACACGCAAAAATATTGTTGATATTTTGATAAAAAGCGGCAAACTTGAAAGCTTTAAGAATAATCCTCAAAAATTCATTGACGGGGCGATTAAAATCATTAAAAAGACAATGAATATATTTATCGTGGACGGTATAAAGTATGAGCGTATCGGTGATAACCATTACTATGCCCAAGAATGTTTTTTAACCCAAGAACTCTATGGCTATCTCTCTAAAGACATGATCAAAAACAAAGAAAATAAATCTCCATACGACTATACAGTTTGTGATTCTGATGTAGAAAAGGGTTTTGCTCGCTCATTCAATGAAAACAAAAATGTTAAACTTTTCACAAAACTCCCTTCATGGTTTAAAATTAACACTCCTCTTGGAGGATACAATCCTGACTGGGCTGTTTTAATTGAAAAAGACAATGAAGAGAAGCTTTACTTTATAGTTGAAAGCAAAGGAAGCTTATTTACTGACGACTTGCGAGATACAGAAGAAGCCAAAATCAAGTGCGCAACTGAACACTTTAAGGAGATATCACAAGAAACACAGTTTATACAGTCTGACAATTTTGAACATATGAAAGAGTTCATTTAAAAATAAAAATTAATAGTTGCAAGACCGTAGAAAAGACATATCGTAGCTTTAAGCGCCAATACATGACTTTGGACTTTAGATATTTTTTTGCTATACTCCTCTTAAAGTTGTTCTGTTTATTAGCAAGAGCTTGAAGAACAATAAGAGTCATATTTTTATACAATTTGACATCTTTTTGTTTTTACAAGAAGCATAGCACATTGATTTTTAAAGGCTCTAAATGAAATTATGGCATAAGATAAATGACTATTTTAAAGATACGTTTTCACCTCTTGTGAGGTATCTTCATTATATTATTATCATATTAGTTATTGCGCAAATTATTTTAAGTAATTTTATGAATGTTGAACATAATCAAAAATTAGGTGGTGGTATCATAAATTATTTTGCTGTATGGAGTCATATCATTTTAGGTATTTCAACGTTTATTGTTAGTTTGATATTTATAGCCGTTGAGCTTAAAAAACATGGCGTTAGATATTTTTATCCGTATATATATAGAGATTATGATGTGATTAAGTTAGATGTATCTACAATATTGCACTTCAAAGAGCCGGCCATTCGCCCTAGAGGTTTGATAAGCAGTATAGAAGGTTTGGGTCTTGGTGCTTTATTGCTTACTACTTTATCGGGTATTGTATGGTTTTTATTGTGGATAAACCATTACCCATTTGCCAGTTACATGCAAGAATTTCATCAAAGTGTTACAACATTGCTTGAGATTTACATAATCGGACACGGCAGCATGGGGCTTTTACATATATTTAAAAGTAGTTAAATATATGATCAGCCTAAGCTCTCTTGAGGTAAAAACTTACCGCATTTTTTTGTTTCCGTACCGCCAAACTCTTTAATTTCCCTGGCTGTATTGTTTTTAGCAATTACTTGTCTTTTGCATTCATCTTTAGCTATACATTTTTTATTTTCACATCCAATATCTTCAGGTACCTGTGCCATTTTATTGTGTCCTTTATGTTAAAACTTAACGAAATTTTATCAAAATATCATTTTTAAGCATGTATATTTCCAAATCTAACAAAATTTATTTAAAAAACAATAAGCTATTTACCAACAATAATCATAATAATACTATAATAACATTTCATTTTTTAAGATTAAAGGATACATCTCATGATGAAAAAGGCTATCAATTCTGTTGCATGGGCGAGTATGATTATAGGCACTGTATTTGTTGCGATAGAAGTATATAAGATTATTAAATAATATGCTAGCACGTGGATAAGTCCCCTACTTTAGTAAAGTGCCAAGATGGTAGTTTTACGGCATTCTCAAGTGAGTTTGGTGAACATTACCACTCTACAAAAGATGGAGCACTACAAGAATCTCTACAAAAACATGTCATCCCCGCCTTACATGTAAACAGACATAAGCCAAAACTCTTTATCTTAGATATCTGTTTTGGTTTAGGATACAACACGCTAGCCACCCTGCACTATCTAAACACAAACAATATTTCAAAACATATATCAATATTTTCCGTAGAATTTGATAAAAAACTTGTAAGCTCTCTTAGCAAGTTTAAATATCCAAAGATTTTTGATAAATATAAACACATCATAGACTCACTAAGTACGACTGGAAGCTACCACGATAAGAAAATAAATATCCAATTGTATTTAGTAGATGCGCGAGAGTATCTGCTTACATGTAAAGAAAAGTTTGATATTATATATCAAGATGCCTTTTCACCGGCAGTAAACCCAACCCTTTGGACTTATGAATACTTTACGCAACTATACCGTCTATTAGCCAAAGACGGA
>WFMO01000080.1 GCA_015489055.1 Helicobacteraceae bacterium
ATGCCAACAAAAACCAATATATAAAAGTTAGCCATGTTAAAAAACACATTGTAAGTAAAGTTGCCGCTGTAAAACATCCTCTTAGTAGCAAAACAACCACTACGAGGCATACAGCTCAAATAAAAACAGTTACAAGACCGATGATTGAGCAAAGCTCTGTTATAATCAAGTCAGTACCCATATCAAACGATATGCAAGATATCATTAAGCGCTTTAAGCGTACAAATGATCCGGTATTGGGTTTATTTTTAGCAAGAAGATATTATCACTTAAAAAAATACAATCTAGCATATAACTATGCACTGCTAACAAATCAGCTAGACAGCAAAAATGAGCAAAGTTGGATTATATTTGCTAAATCATTAGTCAAATTAGGGCAAACAAGCATGGCAATACAAACATTAAAATCATACATTAAAAATTCACATTCTAAAAATGCTAAAGTATTATTGGACAATATACAATCAGGTCATTTCAAATGAAGCATTTAATATGGATATTTTTATCTTCATGCTATATCTATGCAGGTACATCATTACAGATGTACAATCTGTATAATAGCCATAAATACTTACAAGCTTGCAACCTTGGTCTATCAAAGCTGTACGAGCACAGAAATGATGAGAATTACATATCTATATATGCTTTTTCTTGTCTTAATGCAGGCCGACTTGATAGACTGTCATATCCCATAGCAAGGCTTAAAGATACAGCTAGCTCCAGAGCTAATGCCGTATATCTATCGGTCATTGTAATGCAAGAAAAGTTACTTCTGCACTCTATGCTAGATGGATATAAAATAGATCATTTAAAACTACCTACAACAAACTATATTTTATCAAAAATATTTAATTGGTACAGTAGTCTAAAACACTATCATAAAGTGCCTTTATATCTTTTTACTGACCCACACGATAAACACACGATATATAAGGTCTATGTTACAACATCAAAACAGCTGATAGTTGAAGTATTGCATAATTTAACTATTAAACATAAATATATATTTGACTAAAGGTGTAACTATGGATAGAATCACAAGCGATTTATTAGCACAAAACCATATCACACAAACACAAATAGACAGACTGCTCTCGCGTGGTGTTAAAGAAGATACAGTCTTATATACTCTCACAAAAGTCGGTGCAGTATCAATCAATTTTGTTAAAAGATTTATAGTAGAGCAAATTCGTGTTGGCAAATATGATTTATCTATCTTAAAAAACTATACTTTTTTGGATGAAGCCGATGTTTTAAAATATTTAGCTCAAATGCTTTCTCTTGAGTTTTTAGATTTGGACTCAATTGATATGGACTACAAGCTAGCAGAGCGAGTACCGCTTAGCCAACTGAAAAAATATAATATTTTACCAATTTCCCAAGATGACTTACATATACAAATTGCTTTTGCAGACCCTTTAAATATAGAGGCACAAGAAGCAACCGGACGATTATTTCCAAGAAAAATTATTACAAAAATAGTTGCGACAAAAAAGCAGATTCAAGAATATCTCTCTAAAATAGCTCTTAAAGATAGCATTAAAGAGCTAGTTATCAATATAAGAAATGAATTAAATACTCTAAACACGATAGAAGACCAACAGGAGGCTTCATCTATTTTAAAACTTATAGAAGTCGTTTTAAACACATGTATAAAGCGTAGAGCAAGCGATATACATATTGAACCCACTGAAAAAAATTGTGTTGTGCGTACGCGTATTGACGGTAAGCTTAGCGAAGTATTTATTTTTGATAAAGATATCTATCCGCCGTTTGCTTCTAGACTGAAATTGCTTGCCAACCTTGATATTGCAGAAAAACGAAAACCTCAAGATGGCCGTTTTTCTACAATGGTTGGTAATTTAGAGTTTGATTATCGTATCTCAACTTTGCCAATACTTTACGGTGAATCGATAGTTATAAGAATTTTAGACAAGACCAAAGCTCTGGTTAAACTTGAAGATGCGGGTATGGATAATGCCAGTTATAAAAAATTTACAAAATCCCTTCACTCTCCTTTTGGTATTATTTTAGTAACCGGACCGACAGGATCTGGTAAAACAACGACGCTTTATGGGGCACTAAATGAACTTCGAAATATAGAAGATAAAGTCATAACGGTTGAAGACCCTGTTGAATATAGAATGAACCTCATACAGCAGGTACAGGTAAATGCTCACGTAGGACTTAGCTTTGCTGATGCCTTAAGATCAATCTTACGTCAAGACCCGGATAAGATAATGATAGGTGAAATAAGAGATCAAGAAACGCTAGAAATCGCTATCAAAGCAGCACTAACCGGGCACTTGGTAATTTCAACCCTTCACACAAATGATTCTATCAGCGCAATTCCGCGTATGATTGATATGGGCATTGAATCATATCTTATAAGTGGAGCATTAGTTGCCGTACAGGCACAAAGATTAGTTAGAAAAATATGTAAAAATTGTAAAATAGAAGAACACATACCCGAATCGACATTAGAGCCATACAAACATCTTATACCAAAAGATACTGTCTTTTATAAAGGTGAGGGTTGCCATGAATGTAACGGTACGGGTTTTATCGGTAGAGAAATGATATGTGAAGTTTTGCCGATATCTGAAACAATTTCTAGTATGATTGCACAAGGTGCTTCAAAAGGTGATTTAACCAAACAAGCGCAACAAGAGGGTTTTACAGATATGTTTCAAAATGGCATACAAAAGGCATGTGATGGAATCACAACATTTGAAGAGATTTTAAGGGTGGCTAAGATATGAAATATTTTATCGCAACGGTACTTAACAAAGGTGTTAAAGATGAATATGGATTCTATGCCGACAATAAAAAAGAAGCCCATTATTTAGCTAAAATTAAATTTACCGGCATAATCATTAAAATTGTAGAAGCAACACCTCCGCTAGAAGACAGACTAAAGCAATTTAAAAATAATTTTACAAAAAACCTTAGTAAAAAAAAGTTAAAACCAGACGCTCTAATTGCATCTATCAGACAATTAGCGGTTATGTCAAATGCCGGAATATCCATCCATGACTCTATCAAAGAGATAGCCGACTCAACAAATGATAAGCGTTTAAAAAAAATATTTTATTCACTAGCAGATGATATTAACTCAGGAAGCAGTTTATCTAAGGCTATGGAAAATTATAGATTTGAGCTTGGAAACTTAACGCTGGCTATGATAGAGCTTGGTGAAAAAACAGGTAATCTAGCAGAAGCACTGTACTCTCTTGCCAATATGCTTGAAGAGATAAGAGCAAATGTAGTAAAATTTAAAAAAGCTATGGCATATCCGAGAAATGTTATGATTGCTATGGCTATTGCCTTTACAATCTTAATATCGTATGTCGTACCTAAATTTAAATCTATTTTTGATCAATTAGGCGCACACCTTCCTCTGCCTACGCTGATACTTTTAAAATTAGAATACATCTTTAATAACTTCGGTCCATATGTGTTAGCTGGACTAATTTTAACATTTTTTGTACTAAGGTATCTTATATCAAACTACACCAATATCAGATTTGGATTTCATCGGCTTTTATTAAAAATCTATTTAATAAAAAATATTATTAAATTTGCAACACTTAGCCGCTTTACTCTTGTATTTGCTGCGCTAATTAAAGCCGGTATTCCCATTGCTGAGGCTTTAGATACATCAATTTCAATGATAGATAATCTTGTGCTAAAAACAAAACTCTTACATGTAAAAGCAACAGTTGAAAAAGGTGGAACGCTTAATGAAGGCTTAAAAGAAACAAAGCTTTTAGAAAATATGATCATACAAATGGTAGCGGCCGGCGAATCAAGCGGACAGCTTGATGATATGATGAGCAAAGTTGCCGATTACTATAAAATGAGATTTGACGCTATTATAGATGGATTAGCTGAAGCTATTGAGCCTATCATGTTAATCATGATAGCATCTATGGTCTTATTGTTAGCACTTGGAATTTTTTTACCTATGTGGAATATGGGTCAAGCCGTTCAAGGTTCAGGAGGCTGATAAATATTAAAATCATTCCTCTGAAGCATTCATTAATTTTTTATACTCCCCATCCATAGCAATCAAACCGGCTTCATATAAAAACTGGGAGGCTACAAAGGTTGCTTTTTTTATTTTATCATATTTCGCAAAACTAAGATACAAAATATCTTTTGCTCTGGTTATCGCAACATAAAAAAGCCGTCTTTCTTCTTCTATGCTGCCACCTTTTAACATTAGTTTTCTGTTTGGAAATCTCCCATCCATCAAATCGACTATATAAACCTCTTTATACTCCAACCCTTTGGATGCATGCACACTTAGAAGATGAACACCCTCTCCCTGAGTTAGATCTGAGGAACCTAAAATCATAGCATTTAAAAAGCGTTCATGCTCTTGGTATGGTTTAGCCAGCTCTTGTAATAATAAAACCTTTCTAGCAATCTTTTCTTCTGCATTACTTTTTAACTTACTGTCAATCGAGCCGTCTTTTAGCTGTGCACGTTTTGTGCTAAGCGTATCAATTATAATGCCGTACAATTCTGACTTTGCTATCTTTAAAACAATAGTTTTTGGCTGCTTAATCTTTTTTAAAACTTTTTGTAGATTGTAAAAATAGTATAAAAATTTTGCGCCCTCTTTTGTCAATTTAGGATGCTTTAAAATCGGGTTTTTTAAAAATTGATCACTAAAGCCGAGTGTAGCAAAACGACCTGCGGCCCCAAGCTCTAAAAAATCATCAAAGAGCCCTAATTGATGATTTGTTTGTCTATTTTGAAAAGGATTTATAATGCTTAAATTCGGTGCATCAAGACCCAAAAATACGGATCCGCCTCCCAATGTCTTTAGAGCAATATACAGCTCCTTTGACATGGCATTCCCTATGCCTTTTGCATGCTCAAATATGTGCATAAAAGCCATCATATCAGATTCATTTGTTAAAAACATATAGATATCTAAGATGGCTTTAATCTCTTTAGAATCAAAAAAACTGATACCTCCTCTGCGTCTGCAGGCAATATTTAGCTCTTTTAATGATACCTCAATACCATCTGCTGATGCATTATTTCTAAAAATCACCGCTATATCATCATGATTTGTAGTGGAATTTTGTATATTTACCGCTACCGCACGGTATTGTTCAAAAAGCTCATCATATATTGTTAAAATGGGCGCCTTGGCATCAGTATCCGTTCTGGTAAACTCCAACTTTTTCTCATAAATACGCTTATTGTAAGATATTGCTTTATTTGCAAGAGATAAGATGGCAACAGTTGAACGATAATTTTTATTTAACGTAAAGATAGTTGCATCTTTAAACTTATCTGCAAAGCTACCTATAATTGAAATATCTGCTCCATTAAATGCATAAATACTCTGATCATAATCTCCCACGCAAAATAAAGACGGAGTATCCATGGCATCTATTAGCGCGCCTTGCAAGGCATTAGTATCTTGATATTCATCAATTAACACTTCCTTGTACCCCAGATCTTTTGATTGACATAACTGTCGCATCTTTATTAAAAGATCATTAAAATTTAAAAAACCGTATTGCTGCTTGAGTGCTTCAAATTCGTCAACAATATCTGCATAAATCATAGCAAACGGACAATGAGCTTCTTGTGTTTTACATATCCAGCTTTCAAAGTCCGCGTCTAATTGCGTATTTTGAAAAAAAAGATACAAATCATATAGATAGTTGCCTCCAAAAGGCACAACCTCAGCATCTATATGAGAAAAATTACGTCTGTCATGAACACTTCTAAAAAGCGTTTTAAGTTCTCTTGGCTGTTTAAGCGCAACTTTAGTATCGTTTTTTTTAAGCCATCTATAGCTAACGGCATGAAATGTTCCAGCATCAATGTTGCTTGCAACCTCATCTCCAAAAAAACCAGCTACTCTTTGAATCATCTGCATGGCTGCTTTATTGGTAAATGTCAGAAGCAATATTTCATGTGGCTGCACACCTTTTTTTAACAAATATGCTATTCTACCCACTATCGTTGAAGTTTTACCGGTCCCGGCAGAGGCGATAATCAAGTTATGCCCAAAATTAGCGGTTGCGGCAGTTAGTTGCTGTTTATTAAGATTGGTAAGAGGCAATAAATTTCCATTTATGATAATTAATATTTGCAATTATAGCATAAGAGGAGTCTGCATAAAGTTTAGGTATAATTCCGAAAAAAGAGTCAAGGTATATAAATGTCAAAAGACGGCTATAATGCAAAAACGATAGAAGAATTATACTACAACACATGGGAACAAAACGGTCATTTTGAGATTGACGGCAACAAAGCAATACAACAAGATAATAAAAAATTTTCAATCATGATGCCTCCTCCTAATGTCACTGGTACACTTCATATAGGGCATGCTCTCACCTTTACCCTGCAAGATATCATAGTTAGATACAAACGTATGGATGGCTATAAAACACTCTGGCAACCCGGGACTGACCACGCAGGTATTGCAACACAAAATGTTGTTGAAAAACAACTACTGCAAGAAGGAAGCACTAAAGAAGAGATAGGTCGCAAAGAGTTTTTAAAACGGGCATGGGCATGGAAAGAAAAAAGTGGCAATATCATGGTCTCACAGCTAAGACACCTTGGCGTCAGCCCTGCATGGAAACGCGAAAGATTTACTATGGATGAAGGCTTACAAAAAGCCGTCAGAGAAGCCTTCGTGCATCTTTATAATCAAGATCTCATTGTACGCGGAAACTATATGGTAAATTGGTGTACGCATGATGGAGCACTAAGCGATATTGAAGTAGAGTATAAAGAGGAACAAGGACACTTTTATAATTTAAAATACCCATTTTCCGATGGAAGCGGATATATAACAGTAGCTACCACAAGACCTGAGACATATTTTGGCGATACTGCTGTTATGGTTCATCCTGATGATGCAAGATACCAACATCTAATAGGCAAAAAAGTGAAACTTCCCCTAATAGATAGAGAGATTCCTATTATTGCGGACAGTTATGTTGATATGGAGTTTGGAACCGGAATGGTTAAAGTAACTCCCGCACATGATCAAAATGACTATGAAGTCGGCAAGCGCCATGATTTGGATTTTATTACGGTATTTGACGAAAAAGGGATATTAAATGATTTTGCCGGCGAATTTAAAGGAATGGAGCGTTTAGCCGCACGGGAAGAAATAGTTAAAAAACTTAACAGCAAAGGATTTGTTCAAAGCATCACAGAACATTCTCACCAAGTCGGACACTGTTATCGCTGCCACAATATCGTAGAACCGTACATTTCAAAACAATGGTTCATAAGAAAAGAGATAGCTAAAGGCTCTATTGAAAAAACTAATAATCAGGATGTAAAATTTTTTCCATCCCACTGGATAAACAGTTATAATTCATGGATGTCAAATCTTCGTGACTGGTGTATATCCAGACAGCTTTGGTGGGGTCATCAAATACCGGTATTTTATTGTGCTACATGTAAGCATGAATGGGCAAGTATCGAGCAAAAGCCGACAAAATGTCCAAAATGCTCTTCAGAAAATTTTACACAAGACCCTGATGTACTTGATACATGGTTTTCTTCTGCTCTTTGGCCATTTTCAACTCTTGGATGGGGACATGGCGATGTGCAGATGGATAGACTGTTTCAAGATGATGATTTAAAAGAATTTTATCCAAACACTTTGCTAATCACAGGGTTTGATATTTTGTTTTTCTGGGTTGCGCGCATGATGATGATGGGTGATACTTTTATGCAAAAACTGCCGTTTGAGCATATCTATCTACATGCTCTAGTTAGAGATGAAAACGGCGATAAAATGAGTAAATCTAAAGGCAACGTCGTGGATCCTCTGGATGTTATTGGGGACTATAGTGCCGATATACTTCGTTTTACTCTTGCCATCAGTGCTGCTCAAGGACGCGATATAAGAATGAGCGATGAAAAACTCAACCAGATACGAAATTTTACCAACAAACTATACAATGCGGCTAAATATCTACAGTTAAATATGCAAAGCTTTCCGGATTTAGACAAATTTTGTCTTAGTACAAACCTCGGACGCTATATGGTGTCAAGACTAAATAGTGCCACAAAAGAGGTCCGTCAATATCTTGATGAATACAGATTTAATGATGCCGCTACGACAATATACAGATTTTTATGGAATGAATTTTGTGACTGGGGGATAGAGTTAAGTAAAGCCGATAAAGAATCCATCATAGAGCTTGGTGCGGTGTTTAAGGAAGCTATGAAGCTTCTGCATCCGTTTATGCCTTTTATTACCGAGCATTTGTATCAGCAATTATCGGGCACTGTGTTAAACAGTGAAAACTCAATCATGATATCAAAATTTCCTACTAAAACAAAAAAGCGTAAAGAGGAGCGGTTGTTTAATACTATTATGGATGCAATCATCTCAATAAGACGAGCCAAAGTACTAATAGATATGGCAAACCAAACCATAGATAAAGCATACATTAAAATTGAAGATATAAAAAATGGCGATCAACAGATTATGCTGCCATATATACTAAAACTCGCCAAAGTCAAAGAGATTGAATTTTGCAGCGAAAAACTTGATAATGCAGTTAGCGATATCTCAGAATTTTGTGAAGTATTTATACCAATGAGCTCTATTGATCTGCAGCCTCTTATATCGCGTCTTACAAAACAGTATGAAAAGCTCGACAAAGAAGCTATAAAGCTACAATCAATGTTAAATAATGAACGATTTGTTAAAAATGCGCCACATGAAGTTTTAGTAAAAAATAAAGAAGCCCTTGCCGTAGTCAAGGACAAGCAACAAAAAATACAGGAGCAGTTAAGCTCTTTAAAGAAGTAGAAAAAGATTGTTTAATATAAGAACATACAATAAGGCAAATCTTAAAAATGACATTCTATCTGGACTTGTCGTGGCAGTTGCCTTAGTACCAGAGGCTATAGCCTTTTCGTTTATAGTAGGTGTTAGTCCTATAGTTGGATTATATACAGCATTTATTTTAGGTATAGTAACGTCTATCTTAGGCGG
>WFMO01000081.1 GCA_015489055.1 Helicobacteraceae bacterium
ACTTCTATATCACCGTTATTGTCTTTTAGGGAAAATATCTCATGTGCCAGCAGATGTTCGTTATGTTTACAAAAAGGGCAGTTGTCATCTTGCAGATTTAATTTAAACGCTTCATTTGGTTTATGAAATCTCTCCGGCGCTATCACAACATATCTATTGTCTAGTTTTGAGTATCTTATTTCTGACATACGATTTTTCCTTTTATTGAAGCCTTATCCATAAAATCTGTTGTAAAAGCCATTGAGATTCCCTGGACAATACTGTCAAAACCGCTCTCGCTTTGCGAAAATGTTTTTATCAAAAAATAACTAAGTTTTTTAGGCTCATCAAACAATATTGCGATATCTCGCTTGCCGTAAGCATCTTTAAACACGAACTCTTTGGCTATCATTACTCCTTTGTCTTGCACTAAGATGTTATTTAGCAGCAGATCATCATAGTGTGCAAAATGAAGATTTATCTCTAAAATATATGTATATGTTCCTTCAAAGTTCAACTCAAAATCAAAATCAAAGCCATTGTTTATAAAATTATACTGTTTTATCAAGTTTTCATGCTCAAAGATGAGTGTTTGATTGGATATATTTTCTTTAAACACCTCTTTGCTAAAATCTTTTGCGGTATGAAAATCACCGCCTATAAACTTCTCCGGCAAAAAATCACTACTGATAAAATCCATAAAAGAGAGTCTTTCATATGTATCAAAATATATCTGTTTTTTTATATTTTCATCTATTGTATGTTTGATGTTGTGAATAGTTTGAACACCTTTTGTCTGCTCTGTATCCTCTTTGGAGGTCAATAAGTTCTCATGATAAAACTCTTCTCGCCGCATTAGAGTATTTTGATAATTAAATAGATTTTCTCTATCATCAAACTCTATCAATGAACCTCCTTTGCAAGAGAACCGAAATATCATATTTTCTGTTGGGATTTTTATCTGGGCATAACCGGTCATCTCAACATCTTTTACCTCTATACCTTGCGTAGATGATGCATTTTCACACTCTACAAGGTACCTATAGGCATTATCTCTTAAATTTGGCAGGTAAATCCCCCCAAAAGCCCCATGCCAAAACACATCATTTGTCTGAAGTTTATAAAAAAAATCGCTTTTAAGCTGTCTAAATTCCATCATCCTCTTATGAATTCTATTGGACTCACTATATTTTAGAAAAAAGTTTTTCCATAAACCGCCACGCAAAAACTGCATGCTGTCATCTGCTAAGAGCTTACCGTAACGCTCATATTTTTCTATATCGATTTTCTTTAGACTCCATTCATTCATCTCAAAGTATGAAACATCTTGTAAATACACAAGGCCTTTAGAACTGTTTTGCTCGAAGTATTCGTTAAAATGCCGGCTTTCTATCTCTTTTGATGCTAAAACATGTTCAATAAACTCTTTAAGCCAGCCGCTTTCATACACTAACTCATAAGTTTTTGGCCAAAGACCAAATTTCTCCAGATCATCAAAAATAATCGCGCATTCTTTATTTTCTATCACATGTATCGCATCATCAACCTGCCAAAACGGTATGGCATATCTTAAATCTTTATTTACAGGAAACAATGAGAGCTTATCTCCTGCTTCTTCTGTTGTGTAAAAGCCATCAATATCTTTAATACCGCTGCTATATAGATGATAATCATCAACAATGCTGTATAAAACTCCACACTGTTTTAATGAAGATATTATATTGTCATCCCATACCCTTTCAGTAAGCCACAACCCTTTTGGACGCTGTTTAAAGTTCTCATATATAAACTCATTTAACTGTTGTATCTGTGCTATTTGTGACTCTTTATCAATAGATGCCAGTACCGGCTCATAATATCCGCCTGTAAAAAATTCGATATTACACTTTTTTATATCTTCAAAAATATCAGCGTGGTTATCTTTTATATATCTTAGTATCCAACCGCTGCTATGAAGTGCAAATTTAAATGTATCATAACGGCTTAAAAGCTTAAAAAAAGGTCCGTAACAACTTTTAACAGCATTTTCTACCGCTTCAAAAAGGTTATCTACTGGTTGATGCATATGCACGCCAAAGAGCAGTGTCGTTTTCATATTATTTTCCATTTATATAAACCAATTATCCGCAAAATCGGTATTTTTATCTATCTCTATGCCACCATTTAATGGAACCGTCTGGTTGTTAAAATCAAAACGCACATGAAATAGATTTCGTTTTGTTATATTTTTATCTATACTTATTTCGATAATCTCATCACTTGCAATTTTAACATATGCATCACTGTACTGTTTGTTTACTTCATAGCTATTGCCGTCCTCTTCGATGGTTAGAGTAAAGCCGTCTATATTTGCAATATCTCCTACAATAGCAAAATAAACATATGATTTATCCATACCGAAATAAACTCTATCAACCGTTCGCTTCATATCCATAGTGGAGTAATATCTGTCCTCGTAAATAACGCCCGCGCCATGCCACTCAAATATAGATGAGAACCGTCCGTCTATCATAGGAGTTATATAGTGCTGAGGCTCTATCATACTTTGCTTACTTTGATCATGTGCAATTGGTATAAGTAGCCATGACGGCGGTTCTTGCTTCATAAGCTTATAGATGCTTATAAGGTGTTTTCTAAAAAGTTCATCAAATTCAAGTGCAAACTCGGTGTAATGCCCCTCGCCATACCACCAAAACCAGTCGCTACACTCTGCTAATAAAAACTTATCTTCAATCTGCTTATTTTTTTGCCCGCTTTTTATGTAGCTTTGCTTTGTTTTAAACAGATACTCCCATGCTTTGTTTTTTTCATCATCGCCTATCCAGGTGTTAAAGTCAGCATATATCCAACTTCCTGGTTTTATATATGCCAGCTCTTTGCACTCATCTAGTGTAACATCTTCGGCTCTTATAAGCTTAGTTTTTGTCT
>WFMO01000082.1 GCA_015489055.1 Helicobacteraceae bacterium
TTGAGAGATTGAACAGTCATTTTTTGCTCTTGCTGTTCGCTTCCACGCTCTTTATACTCGTGCGTATCTCTTCGCTTTGCTTTTGAGTTATATTGTCCTCTTTCCATCTGTAGAATATTTGCGATTCTCGTTTGCATTTGTGATAGTCGATATTTTGATAGTTTGTTTCGCTTGATTGCTTGCCCTGTACTATCTATGCCGAGCATTTCTATGTGAGCGTGATAGTTCTTCTCTATATTGTACTTTGACATATCTATTTTTTTTGTATATTTTCTATCAAAATATAGTTCGTTATCTTCAGGATTTTTAAAAAATTCTTTGCCACTATAGAGTTCTTTTTTTGTCGATTTTTCTACTAGCTTTCCCTCGTCTCTATGGATAGACATTTGATACACTTTAGTGTCTAGCTCATTTTCTATGTATTTTTTAAGAGGTTCTAGGTCTTTAAGAGTGTGGTGCTTTTTTAAATTAAAAATAGCAGATAGTTGCGTGAGTGCATTTTTCTGTAGTTTTTGCTTTGTACGTGCTGAATATGCTTCGCTTCTTGTAGATAGTTCTTTTCGATATATTTCGTATGCTTCTTTCGTTGTATGGTCGCACTCATTTTTTTCATCAGTGAATACTACGGAATGAGAAAAATTTTCTCTAGCATTGTGCAAGATGGAACCGCTTTTTGCACCTTGTATGTGCATACTTGAAATACCCATATAATAACTCCTGAAAATATCTTTTCAAAAGTATATCATAATAGCTCTTTGCTCTTGCTCTTCTTTTTCGTATGAGCTTGCGAATAGAAAACACAATCTACATCCTGAAAAAAATAGTAACGAAGTGGAGATTTGTTTTAGGGTGTGGAGTGTGTACACACTCCACACCTCTACACTTCGTTTGAGATATTGCGTGTGCTATAGTTCGTCGCAAGCTCCTACACTATAGTTCTTCGGCTAGTGCCTCTATTTTTTCTTTTTTAGTAGCGATATTTTTCTCTAGTCTAGCTACCTCTTTTTCTAGTTTTTCTATAGCTTTTACAGTAGCTATTTTTTTCTTAGCTTTGCTGATTTTGATTTGCGTAGCTGTTAACTCTGTTTGTTCCGTTGTATTGACTTCTTGCATTATTTTTCCTTTATTTTAGTTTTTATATTATATCATGTTATTTTGTTTAATGAAATTAACTAAATTTCTAACTTCATCATCATTCAAAAATCTTTCAAAAGCATTATTTTTTGAATAAAAAGCAAGTTTCTTTTCTTCTGTATTTTTGATGAAAATTTTTCTATCATTTTGTGTTGCGGTTGTGATTATTTTATCTACATTTGTATTTAGAAGTCTCTCAAGAACTTCATCATATCTCTTGCTCTCTTCTGATTTTTCAAAGCTCAAAATTTGCTTTTCACTTAGTGCAGGATAAAAAGTACACTTCTCTTTTTTTAGATAGAACTTATCATCTTCAAATTTTATTTTGAACTGTTTTAATAGTTCTAAATTCTCTTGTACTTGTTTTTTAAACTTACTTTTTGCTGTTCTTTCTATGATATCTAGTTTGTCACACATCGTGTCAAAAAACATTCCATTTTCTAGTTTTTTATTGCTTAAAAGAAAAGAAATAAGAGCTTTAAGTTTTGCTTTTTTATCTTCAATTTTAATAATTTTTAAATTTAAATTTTCAGGTATTGATATACAATTACTATATATATTATATTTTGCTGTATTTGCATTTACTTTTATTATGTATGTATCTGTATCTTTGTTGTAATAGCTATCATCAAGTATTGTATGTGTTAATTTTTTATCTTTTTGCGATACATCAATTAAAGTTTTTTGCATATCTCTTAGCAAAGTTTCAATTCTATGTATAGCATTTTTTGAAGCCGGATATATTGTTTTTGCTAATTTATATGCAGATGTTTTAATGAAATAAGAACCGTCTTTTTCAATTTTTGACTTCTGTTCATATGCTAAAAGCGATAGCAAATCTCTATGACGTTGATTTAAACTTCTATCTACTTTTATGAGAAGATTATTGTCTTGATAAATTGTTTTCAATCTCTTTAAATCTTCACTCTTTCTAATAGTAGCATTAAATAAATTCTTTCTAAAATAATCTGTTGCGAGTGCATTATTATTTATTTTGTTTGTTAAATTCATGTATTCTTGTTTATTTAATATATCAGTATTCATCTCTAATCTTTAAAAATAAGTTGATTATACTCAGATATATACTTTTGAATAAATTTTCTAATTTCTTTAGAACTGTCACTATTATTTATTTTAGCTAACTTTTTGAAAGTATCATATTCTCTTTTATTTATGTTTATAGTTGCTTTTTTCATCTCACTCATTTTTAAACCTTTATTTAATTTATATTGTAATTATACAGCTTTTTTAAATATAAATCAAGCTTTGAACTAGTATTTTGTGCATTACTATATACTATTTGTGCATTACTGTATACTATTTGTGCATTACTGTATACTATTTGTGCATTACTATATACTATTTGTGCATTACTGTATAGTATTCTATAGTATTATATAATAGAGATATATACTAGCTTTTATTTAGCTAGTAGTATATATCTCTAGTCAATTATATTTTTGCTCTTTTTTGAGAGCAAATATAATCTCTATCATAAGAGCAAGAGCAAATAAACTCACAAGCTAAAGCTCAAACATAAATGACGCACTAACTGTTTTCATAAAAGAGAAGATGAAAGCTATATAAACATTTAAGAGTTGTAAATACACACAAGAAAAAAGAAAAGCCCATATAGAGTAAATATACGTCTAGTTTTTTGAGCTTTTAAAGTATCTATTAAACAACATTCGTTAATTCGAGAGTAAATGCTCATCTACGTAAAAAAAAGAGCTTCACGTGCAAATATGAGCCGATTCACATTTCAAAATCTAAATCTTGATCGTTGTTTTGTTGATTTTGTTCTCTGACAAGCTTTCTTTGCAGTTCACTTTCTATTTTGTATCTCGCATTTTGATCTCGCATGAGTAGCTTATGCTCTAGACTGTCTTCGCCATATTTTTCTTCTACTTCATATGCCATCGCCCTGTAAGTATCCATCCATTTTGCTGCCGATACTAAAGCAGTATCGGTCATGTCTTTATAGTTATCTAGCTGTTTAAA
>WFMO01000083.1 GCA_015489055.1 Helicobacteraceae bacterium
CAATAACAGCTACACCATATTTGTTAATTTCATCTAGTATCGGTTTGATGGCATCAGGTATTTTTATCATGTAACAATTGAACTTATATCAAAACCAAAGGATGAGCCAACATTTGGTTCACTTGTTATAATGAGCTTTAGATTGTTTAATCTTAAGATATATGTAACAATAGCCAGTCCTAGACCCATAGAATTATCCCAATTATTTGTTCTTACTCTGTAAAATTTTGTAGTAATTTTATCTATTTGATTTTTATTAAAACCTATACCATGGTCATTAACCGATAAAAAATTATTTTTCAATGATATTTCAACATCATCTTCTGAATATTTAAGTGCATTATCAACAAGATTCATAATAACTAATTCTAACATGGTTTTATCAG
This sequence comes from Helicobacteraceae bacterium, assembly GCA_015489055.1. GTDB lineage: Bacteria > Campylobacterota > Campylobacteria > Campylobacterales > Sulfurimonadaceae > Hydrocurvibacter. The sequence continues at coordinate 387 of WFMO01000083.1, forward strand.
ATAAAATATTACACGTTTGTATATTTAATATAATATTTCTATTTTTATATTTTATCTCAAGAGCATTTTTAACGTCACGGCATATATCTGCAATATTAAAAACTACAGAAGTGATGGTGAAATTATTATTTTCAAGCTTGATAGATAGAGTCAATCTATCTATCATATTTGAGATTTTTTGTGCATTTGAGAGTATTTTGTCTAAAAATCTGTTACGTATATTGATATTTATATTTTCATCTTCACGTATTGTTTGAGTATATCCGACAATTGCCGCTATTGGATTTTTAAATTCATGTGATATGGCTGAGAGTATATCGTTTCTTTGTTTATTGATAAGCCTTAACTTAGCATTATATTTATTTTTTTTCTTTTCTCTACTTGCAAGTTTTTTTACCAGATTTTTAAGCAGCAGTGATATATATAAAAATTCATTAAAATATTTTGTCTTTATAACTGATTTATACTCTTTATCTGCTATCTTACTTAGATAATCTGTGATTTGATCTATATCATATTTTACTTTTTTACTCATTTTGTATGTTATGATTAAACCAATAACTGCAAAAAGCAAAAAAATAGATATTATCTTAGTATATAAAATGAAAAATTCATGATAAAAAACAGTTAAATTTTTTGCAATTCTTAGATAAAGATATTTATGCCTGTATTTTATATATTTTGCAAGGTATAAAAATTTTTTATTTATTGTTTTTGAATTACGTATAGACAATCCATATTTAACTTTTTTTGCCTGTAAAAGTTCCGGTCTATTTTTATAGTTTAATATTTTAATTTTATTAAAGTTGCTCTCAGCCAATATTGTGCCGTTTGAACTTATAATCGTAACTCTGTCATTAGTTATTTTTTTAATATTATTTACAAATTTATTAAAATTTTTTGCATGAGTGAGCAGTTTGGAGGATAATGCAACTGATAATTTTAATTCATCTTTCATCTGATCTAAAAATATTGTCTGAAGTGTAAAATATCCGATAATTGATATGATTAAAAAAGTTGATAAATAGATAATTAAAAAATTATATAAAAAAAAGTTATGTAATTTATGCATTTAATATCTCTTCATCGTAAGGTATATCCAACACCGCGTACACTTTTAATATAATCTTTAGATTTTGTCGGATCTATCTTTTCTTTTAAACGGTTTATAGCTACATTTACAGTTTTATCCTGATAAATATCATCTAATCCCCATACTTTTTGTAATAAAAATTCTCTGCTTAAAACATTATGTTGATTTTGTATAAATGTCAGCAAGAGATTAAATTCCAACTTTGTAAGTTCTATATCAATATCTTCCACTTTTACCGTATATCCGCCCAGATCAAGTTGTATATCTTTATATTTTATGAGATTATCTTCACTTAAGTGCTTGGTCCGTTTTAATATAGCTTTTATGCGGTAAATTACCTCTTTTATATTAAACGGTTTTGTTATGTAATCATCACCCCCGCGTAAAAATCCCTCTTCTATCTGTTCGTCGCTGTTTTTTGCGCTTAGATAAATTACAGGTATATCTAGACCATTTTTTCTAAGGGTAGATATAAATTCACTTCCTTCGACACCGGGTAAGTTTCTGTCCATAATAATAATATCTACATCTTCTTCATCTAAGAGTTTTTTGACATTTTTTGTATTTAAGAATCCTATCACCTCAAAGCCCTCTTTTGTTAAAGAATACTCAAGCAGTTCTAAAATATCAGCATCATCTTCAACTATAACAATTAACGCTTTCATAAAAAATACCTATTTTTATATGATGATATCAAAAAAGAGATAAATCAAAGCATATTTTTGATATAATCGCGAAAATTTATCTCTGCAGCACAAATGCGGGGTACCACTAGGAAACGACTTGCAAAAAATTAGAAATATAGCCGTAATAGCACACGTTGATCACGGTAAAACAACATTAGTTGATGGTTTGCTTGAACAATCAGGAACATTTGGTTCTCACGAACAACATGAAGAAAGAGCCATGGATAGCAATGCGTTAGAAAAAGAAAGAGGTATCACAATCCTTTCTAAAAATACTGCGATTCGCTATAAAGACTATAAAATTAATATTATTGACACTCCGGGTCATGCCGATTTTGGCGGAGAAGTTGAGCGTGTTTTAAAAATGGTTGATGGTGTTTTGGTTTTAGTTGATGCTTATGAAGGTGTTATGCCACAAACGAAATTTGTTGTTAAGAAGATGTTGGCTCTTGGAAAAAAACCGATTGTAGTTATCAATAAAATTGATAAACCATCAGCTGATCCTGAGCGTGTTGTTGATGAGATGTTTGATCTTTTCGCAGCTATGGATGCAACAGAAGAACAGCTTGATTTTCCTGTTATTTATGCAGCGGCGCGTGATGGCGTGGCTAAACTTGATATGGAAGATGAAGATGGAAATTTTAAATGTATATTTGAAACAATTTTAAATGAGATACCAGAACCTGATGGCGATAAAGAAAATCCTGTTCAAGCACAGGTTTTTACACTGGATTATGATAATTATGTCGGAAAAATTGGTATTTCTCGTATCTTTAATGGAACTATTAAAAAGGGAAGCAATATCGCTTTGGCAAAAGCCAATGGCGAGATAGTAAAAGGGCGTATCACTAAACTTATTGGTTTTCTTGGTTTAAACAGAATGGAAATTGAAGAGGCGGAAGCCGGTGATATCGTTGCATTTGCCGGAATGGAAACCGTTGATGTAGGTGACAGTATTTGCGATCCTGTAAATCCTATACCTTTAGATCCTATGCACATAGAAGA
>WFMO01000084.1 GCA_015489055.1 Helicobacteraceae bacterium
GGTATATGGTGTGTTACGACAACGATTGTGGTTTTTAATTGTTCGTTTGCACCCTCAAGTAGATGCCATATAAGTTCTGCAGAATAGTCATCAAGATTGCCGGTAGGCTCATCGGCTAAAATCATAATTGGATTATGAGCAAGCGCTCTTGCCATGGCAACTCGTTGTTGTTCCCCTCCGCTTAATTCTAACGGGTATTTGTTTGATTGATGATTTAGTTTGACATGGTTTAAGACTTTATGCACCTGTTGTTTGCTTAAATCTTTGTCAAAACCGCCGATGATTAGCGGTAGCATAACATTTTTTTCAACATCCCATTCTTTTATCAATTTATAATCTTGAAAGACTATACCGATATTTTGGCGTAAAAAATTTAGTTTTTTTGAACTTATTTTGTTTAACTCTGTACCGCCTATTAGTAAAGTGCCGCTATCTAGTTTCAAAGCACCGTAAAGTGATTTTAGTAAAGTGGATTTACCGCTACCACTCGCACCTGTTATAAAGGTAAAGCTTCCGTTTTCAATTGTAAAGCTGGCTTTATTGATAATTGTCTCATTTTGATTGTATGATAATGAAATGTCGTTTGCTGTAATAATATTATTCATAAATAAGTCCGTTTAATATTTTATGAGCTTTTAGATTTATGGCTGATTTGATTGGTGGTTTTGGAAAATACTCTATGGCATTACTGTGGATTATAACATACAAATGTTCAGGTCTGTTAAAACTCCCCATAGATATCCGAAGCATATATGAGTTTGTATCGATAACTCTGTAAACGCGTTCAATATGAACAAATCCTTCATCGAATTTGACAGTTTGTTTGTTTAAAAAAGACGACAGATCTGTTTTATGAATGGGTGAAATCTTAAAGTCAAAGGTTCCATCTATCTCACGGTCTCGGCTTGTGTCATCTTTTGTCATAACAATATCATAAATATCTTTTTGCATTTTTTGCCAGCGCGCTTCATATTTACTTGTAATATCTATGTGCTGATTTTTTTTAATATTTAAGAGAACTTTATGCCTGTTTATAAAGCATTGGTATGAATACTCATAATAGTTTTGACTATCTGTACGCAATTCAAGAGCAGCATTTTTCTCAAGCACTCTGTATGCTTCATCGATAAAACTTGGTGAAATCACTCTTCGTTGAGGTTTTTTATCCCATGGGACGGGAAAATGGATATATATCTTCTCAATGCTGTTTGACGGGAGCAGTTCTAAAAATAGTCTAGCATCATAATCTAGCAAATATATATTAGTTAAATGTTCGATATTGATTGCTTTTATGACCTGCTGTATAGATGCTTTGTGTATTTCGATACCGATAAAAAGCTTATTTGGGTACTGTTTTGCGCGATACAAGAGATGTCTTCCTGAACCAAAGCCTATCTCTATGACTATTTTTTTCTCAGTAGTAAACGGTGTCGTAAAAAAACTAATATTTTTTAAAACGGAACTGTCTTTTAAGTGTTCATTTTCCTCTTTTTGAGGAATGTTTGATGCAGTTACCTCTAAACCTGCAATATCTGCATACTTTATCATAGCTAAGTGCAGCGCATATGTTGAAGTAGGACGAGTTAATTTATCTGATTTAAGCAGATGTTTTTCATCTTTATTGTAACACAGTAAAAAGAAGTTTTCTGTATTGGTTCGTACCGCTATGAGCTTCTCGTTTGTATTAGATATATTTTGTGCGGCAAAAGTAAATGTAAATCTGTCTGCCTTATGAGGCAACAGAGGAACTTTGCATTGCTTTACATGTAGATGCGGCATTATAAGGAATTTGTATTAAGATTGTTTGTAGGTCGTATGTTGCTTCCGTTTGATGTAACGGAGATTGCCGGTTTGTGGTATATGGGAAGATTTGGTGATGATATGGACACAGATTTGCTGGGCTGTGATTGTAATCCCATTGAGCCTATGGCAATGACTTGGTAGCTGTAGGTTTTATCGGCATATGCTTTCATATCATTGTATGTCTGAGTGGTTATACCTGCAATTTTGCTTGTTTTGCTTTTTAGCCAATTTATTTTTTCTTTTTTTATAAGAATATAGCTATGAACCTGAGGATCGTTATCAAACCAAGCAATATGAATATGATGGCCTGCAACACTAATCATAGTAATTACTGGTCTTGCAGGTCTTGCTCGTGTCATACCGCCTATAGCCGGAATATCGGGATTGCTTTGAAGTCCATCATTGTCAACTACTGTTACTTTATAGTAATAAGTTTTGCCATCATGATTTACATGGTCAGTAAAATGGTTTTGTGTAACTTTTGCGTAATAGGTAAAATCTTTATCTGGATATTTTGAACGATAGATTTTGTAATATGCGAAAGTTTTTATATGTACCGGTGACCACGATAGCTTAATTTTGTAAGCAAGAGTTTTGCTTGCTTGAAGGTTTTGTACTCCATGCGGTAATGGTTTTGTAGTGATTGTGACAATTTTACTTGGCAAAGAGACAAGGTTGTTATAGGTATAGACTTTAACTCTGTATTGGTA
>WFMO01000085.1 GCA_015489055.1 Helicobacteraceae bacterium
AACTTTGCTGCTGTTTTAGGGCTTTTAAATTTTGCTTCCATATATTTTATCATGGCTGCTCTATCTTTTTTTGCTTGTGCATTATATGGAGCGGCACTCAATAAACTGCACGACAAAAGAGTAAGAACTGATCCCGTTATTACTTTAGATAGCATAATATCCCCTTATATAATTATACCATAGTTTAAAAGGACATTGGCTCTCCTTGTTTAACAGGGAACAGAGTTCTTGAATACTCCAACATTGAACCATCATAAACTTTAACATTTTGTATATTATCGATAAACTTTAATACAAACCACATTCCTCTAGCGTTATGGCCTGTATTGCAATATGTAATAATTGGTTTTTTAAGGTTAACTCCGTAACCGCCATTAGATATTGTGGCTTTTGATATTTTTTTGGATACAAACTTATAATATCCACCTATTTTTTTAACCTCTAACGCAGACGAGCTAAGTTTTGCGGTCGGGATTCTACCGTGTCTAGCTAATAACCTGTCTGTATCTTGACCTAAAAAATAGGCTGAATTTCTAGCATCTAAGAGCTGTATATCACCATGACTGTATATTGCCTCCATAACACTAGGTAATGAAGCTATGATATGATGATTAAACTTATCAATATAAAAATTTGTTCTTTTTGGCACATATTTCCTTGATGTTATCAAGCCGCTATGAGCCGTCCAGCCTTTAAATCCGCCATCTAAAATCACACTTCTTTTAAACCCATAAAGCCATGTATTCCAAAAACCTGCAACAGCATCACAATAATCTCTCTTTTTAATTCCACCGCTATAAAACACAACAATGCTCTTAGAGGTAACACCCGCTTTATCTAACAGGGCTTCAACTTGCTTCGGCGTATCGTACATATGTGTGATATTTCCGATTCTGCCTTCAAACCACTCTTCAAATGGAATATTTATAGCATGAGCTATATGACCTTTTTTAAAAACGCCAACTCTTCTAGCATCAATAATAACAATATTTTTATCATTTTTATGCTGCTGTAGCCATGCATCTGTCACCAAATGACTGTGTGGTATAATCGAGCCTATAAGCAATATTGCGCTGGCAAGATAAAGTAGTATATGCTTCATTGTTTCCCTTTTTTTGTATAATATTTTATTATTATATAGTATAAATTAATTTTTACCAAATTCAAATAATAAATAGTATTATTTAATAAAATCGATATAGGAGAACTTTAAATGAAGGTCTTTACATGAGATATTTCTAAACCTAAAGATTAGGTTTAGAAATTGTAATTTAGTATAAAATTATTTACGTCGATATTTACTTTTCTGAAAATAAATTTTGGATTGTTTGTATCTGCTAATGCATATTTTCTGGCAAAAATATATTCAGCAGTAAGTCCTTTAAATGCTCCACGAAAATTATAGTGTATGTCTATGTTTGATTGCGCATAACTTGGCATAGCATATTTATTTAAAATATGATTAGCGGCGTTTGGTTTAAAATATTCTCCAAAACCAATTTTTACCTTCAACCCATTAATACCTAAAGATTTGAAATTTTGCGCTAATGTTACAAGCCAAGCTCTAGTTCCACCACTTCCCTCGCTTCTCTCACGTTTTTGAAATGTAAATAATGCTTCTTTACCCCATGCTCTTGGAAACATAAAACGACCTGCATCAGTTGTATGTGTATAGGCAAATGTGAGTATAGTATGTTTATAACCTACACCTACTTTGCCACCATAAGTTTGACTAGTTTCTTTTTTACGCATATATGATAATGCCGGATTACTATTACCACCATTGCCTACAGCTTTTTCATATACATATTGTAAACCAGCTAAAACTTGATATGCATCAATACGCTTGTGTACATTACCCTGAAAATACGATAAATTAAATAAATTTTGTGCATAATAATTCCAAGCCTGAAGTTTAATATTTTTAATACCATTATATTGTATAGCACCTATATACAAACCATTACTTGAGATATGACCATGATAGTTACCTTTTGTTTTTGAACTTAGTGGTTCTAAACCTTGCGCATAACCATAACCAATCGAATTTTCAACACTTTTCCATCCAGGAGTGCTTCTATTCCAAAAAGCATTAATATAACCTAATTTAAAATTAAAATTATGAACTATATCACTACTTATCCAAATCCCTTGTTCAAGTGTTGGTATCATCCTTCCATCTTCTGGATTCATAAAAGGAGTTTTAAGCTTCATTCGTCCGATGGTAATATTTGTCTTTTTATATTTATAATGTAGATATAATTCGCCTATATTGGTAACTCTATGATTGTCTGGATTTGTAGCATCTACCAACCCTATAACATATCTTGAATTTTTATTGCCTGCCTTAGGTTCAGTATTTTGTGAATTTACATTCGTGTTGATAAAACTAGATGTATAAAAAGCAATACCTGCTCGAAAATTATAAAACGAACCTGTTTGATATTTTAGATGCCCACCTATTGTACTACCAAAATAATCTTTTAAACCAGGTGCATTATCTTCATTCATATAATAATATCTAACCTGACCAGCTGTTGTTCCATTTTTTAAAGCTGAACTTAGATTTGATGAAGCAAATAATGCCGGTGCTAAAAGCATAGACATAGCTATAGTATTTAATTTTTTTTTCATTTTTTTCCTTATAATTGCTTTAGTTTGGTACCCATAAAAACCCTAGCTTGTTTCAGGAGAACTAGGGTTTTTATAGATGTCAAACAGCAATATACTCTTATTGCACTCTAGCTCAATAGCTAAACAAAAAGAGCACCTATATATAATTTTACTTCCAAAACATTAATCTATGTCTTTTTTTGCTTTAGATGTAGAAAGTATAATATAATATGATATTTCTACAAAATTGAATTTTTAAATTATTATAGTTGATTAACTAAATATATAAGATTTCTTAATATATTATAGCTAGATTATCTAGCTATAACTCCTTTATTTTAATAGAAATATTTTGAGGCTACAATAAAACTACAACATCCATTTGTACTTAACTGTATATAATTTATTTAAGACATAATTAGTAGTATTTGATTTAAAATATTTTATAAAACCAATTGTTACTATTAATCTACCAATAATTAAGATTTTGCGCTAAGGTACAACCAGTCACTGTTGCTTTAACTAATATACATTTTATTTAATAACCTTATCACCTCTTATTTTATCAATATTCAATCCTAAGGCTTTAAAGTTTTTTCTAACTGTATCATATTCATGAAAATGTAAAGAATTATATTGACCTCTTATTTTACTCATCTTTAAATGCTCTGCCAAACTAAATGACTCTCTTGGTTGTGCATCAAAATACAAGACTACATCGGCTGCCTGCTGATTGCTCAACGTGTTAGCATGACCATAAGGCATATTTGTCTTTACCCATATAGGAGCTTTAGTCAGCTTACTCATGCCAGCTCCTGCATTAAATGATAACCATTTACCATCTTTTTTACCCCATAATGGCGGAAATGGCCCCTGACCTTCTCCGTTTAATCCATGACACATTGCACATTTTTGATCAAAGATATGCTTACCCTGAAGATAATTTTTATGTGTTGCTTTTTCTTGAATTTTTTTGAAAATCTTTTTGTTTTTAGCATACATTTTATTGACATACTCATTGACAGGTCTCTTAGGGTTCATGTGCATGGCGATACCTTGTGAGAGCCATGTTACATATGCGGCCATTGCCAGACTTACTTTAGAATCAATACCAGGACGCTTGCCATTCATACTTCTCATAAAACAATTATCTATTCTGTCTTGAAGGGTTTGCACAGTGCCGTCTCTTTTGGCATATGCGGGAAAAACCGCAGCGGTACCAACCAAGGTACCTATGGCTTTAGCTGCTCCGGGATTGCCTCTGCTGTCTGATAGATGGCAACTGACGCATGATAGTTTATTACCTACAAGATTTTTGGTTAATGGGTTTGTATTTGTATGAAGCAATATCTGTCGTCCCAACTTTACCATTTTTCCCAATTGTCCCGGTGGATATGCTTTTGGTGCATTTGGTATATTTGACAAAGGATTTGCATATATACTGACTGCTAAAGCAGCAATTGATGTTATTGTTTTTTTCATTCTTACTTCCTTTATTAATAAAATATACTGATATTATATTTGAAAGATTGAAATTAAAAAAATTAAATATATTAAATAAAATGATTAATTATATATATAAGAAAAAGGGGTAATCTTGCACCTATAAAATGCGTGCAAGATAAAAAAGTTATGGTCTCATAAAACCATAATGTCTATATATAGTTTGTCCTGTTTTACTAAGCAAAAATTTCATAAAAGCTTTTGCAGCATTTTTATGTGGTGCACTTTTTAATAATCCTGCCGTATAACCAACTGTCTTATTGTCTTTATTTGATATTTTGACAATTGAAATAGGATGATGAGCTATCTTGTCGTGAAAATATGCTTCAGTGTACCAAACTACACCTGCGTCACATTTATGTTCCATAATATCAACAGGTGTTTCTCTGTGATGTATATGAGTTAAAAATGTTGTACCATACTTAACTTTAGTTCCATATATCTCATGAACTAACTTCTCACCACCTTCTTTTTTAAGTGCTGGAATAATTGCATGTTTTGCTATACCTTCCCATTTCGGATTTGGCATACATAGCTGTAATTTAGGAGCAGCAAGGCTATTAAAATTAACTATATGATCAGGATTGCCTTTGTAAACCATAATGGCTAATTTATTTTTAGCATATACTTCAGTTTGGCTAAACCAATTATATTTATGTTGCAATTTCATGATACTTCCATGTCCTGCCGTTAAAATATCTGGTTTAAGTGAGATTAACATATTGCCCAGTAATACGCCCGAATGTCTTTTGATAGCTGTAATCAATCTTCCAGGAGGTAAAGTAAACGCGACTACTCTTTTATACTGCGGATATGCATGTATAAAAGCTTTCATTAGTTTATTTACAACCATATATTGATTGCCGGCAAAATATATTACCAGTTGTGGTCTATTGATATCTCCGTGGATATCCGGAACATTCTCTAAACCTGGCACGGTAACTGCTGTCCCAGAGTAGATAGGAGCATTCCAAGGTGGCTGCACTTCAAGTAATTTTTTACTAAAACCACTCATATATGCGGACTTATTGATTGAGCTTACTTGAGAGGCCGATAGTGATGCAGTACACAATTGCAACATTGCAGCAGCTATGGACAAACCAATTAAACTCTTGACTTTTGACGAGTTGTTCATAAATTTCCTTTTATTAAATTGCATGGTAAGTTGATTACCATGCGTATATTTTATACTTATGGGATAAGCGCATAACCTTTTAGCTCAAAGGTAGGTAACGTAATTAAAGCCGAAAAGCTAGGTATGATATATTTATTTACTTCAGTATTTGGATTGATACCGTGTTCTGCCGCTGCTTGGTCACATACATATATTTTAGCACCATGCTCAGTTAGTTGTCTCAAAACATTCAAGTTTGGATTAAATTTATGCATTTTCTTTTTATATGCATCATTATTTAAAATGATTGGAGTTGCAGGTCCCGCTATAATACCCACCATATGTATATGACTTGGTTTAATACCACCGGCATACAAAAGATTCATCATTCTAGCCATATGAAATAACGCACTATTTATACCGTCTTTTGTTTTAGCTGTCGTAATTTTAAAGATTACTTTATAGTTCATATGCTTATCTGGCATAATAGCAGCATTTTTAAAGTCCTTTATTGCTCCATAACCATGAATTAATGGAGTTTCCCATTTTGGCCCTCCGTGGGCTGATGCAATTTGCACTGAACCTAGCAATAAAGCACTTGCTACTAACATTGACTTAACTATCTTCATTTTTTGTCCTTTTATATAAGATTTTACAATTATATTAGATATAAACAAATTTCCTAAATTAAATTAATCAAACATAATAATTAAAAATACTTAAGTGAAATATCTAATTATTTTTTATTAAATTTTTCACACTCTTCTTGTGGCTTTGGAAGCCCTGTTTCAGGTGAAAGACAAGGTGCGCTAAAGAGATATCCACTCCACATTCCTTGTAAAGTTTTTACATACACCAATATCCAAAATACTAGCAACTGTAATGAAAATAAAAGCCCCAATATTTCAAATGCGGTATAGTCTGTTATTCTCCACAGTTGAAATGTAGCAGCAGTAAATACACCCACGGGAAAGGTAAACCCCCACCATCCCATATTAAACGGTAATCCTTGCTTAAAAAATCTCAACGTGATAATCCATGCCATAACATACCACCAAAGGCCATATCCCCACAGCAATAGCCCAACAATAAAGCCAAATGATGACAAGAAACCCGCTATATGAGACAGAAACACACTGGTATATGTCGCTTTTGCTGCTCCTCCTAAAAGCATCACCCCAAGAGCACCCGTACCTAGTGGTCCTAATGTCAGCCAGCTAGTAGTTGCTAATGCTTTGTTTGGTAATTTATGTGTAACAAGCCTTAAAAACAGTATAACTAATATAGAAAGTGCTAATGGAACAGATAGCGCCCACAAAACATAACTGATAATAATTATACCCTCAGCAGTAGCACCAGAGAAATATGGTGCCAACAAACCACCTGCTGTTGCCGTCACTTCAGCTGCAACAATTGGCATTAACCATAATGCCGTCATATTTTCCAATTTATGTTCCTTTTGTGACGTAAACATTATATATGGTATCAACCAACCGCTGCCAATTGCTAAAAATACATCTATCCACCAAAGTATAAGTGCCATACCTATAGCCTGAGAACCGAAAAAATTTTGTCCGAAAAAGGCAAAACCCTCCAAAACAGGCACAAGCGCCATTGGAATTGCACCTATAAACATTGACTGAATAGGATGATTTAACATTAGTTTAGTAGTATGAGGATAGAGAATCATTCTTGCTATAAATAAAAATGAAAATAGCGTAAAAAATAATGTATCAACGAACCACAATATCTCACCAAACAACAACTCGCCTGCAAATAGATCTGCACGTATATTAAATAATGTCAAAAATGCTATTCCTGTTCCCATATTTAATGTAAACCAGTTTGGTGTAAAATTTTCAACAATTTCCATTATACCTTTATGTTTAAATGGTTTAAAATTCATTTAAGTTTCCTTTAGATGTGATATATCTTTTTGCCAACAAACCTATTCTTTGACTTGTTGAAATACCTGCATAATAATAAAGATTGACGATAGATTTAAGCATGATAGCTTCGGCATCAATATATTTAATTTTTGCACGATAATAATTAACTTCTGCCAATTGAACATAGGTTAAACTTTTAACACCATTTTTATAAGATTCAAGAGCGCTTGTAACATAATAATAATTTGCACTTTTTGCATATCTAGTTGCTGAAATATTGCCTATACTGGAGATAATCTGATTCCAGTTTTGCTCAAATGCTATAGAGTTTTTAAGCTTTGCACTTTGCAGATATTCATTAGCTGCATTCAAATTCAGTCTAGCTTCTTCAACAGCATCACCGATCTCACCTCCTTGATAAAGAGGTATATTGACTCCGATAAGCGCTTGCGCTACATCTCTTCTGCCCTCTACTGCATTTGGCTGAGTACTTGCATATCTCATATCCAATGTTACCACAGGATACCGTCTTACACGCTGTTTATCAATATCGTTATTAGCAATTTTTACATATGCTTTATATATTTGAACTTGAGTATTAGAAAATATATTTTTACTCAAATGTTTATAAAATCCATGAGAGAATCGCTTCTTTGCTTTTTCCATGTTTATATGGAACCTTTTTTGGAAATATCTATTTGATATATCATTGCTGTTAACTAATAATTTTAGATTGCTGAAAGTATAAAGATATTTTTGCTGAATTGTTATCCAATTACTTTTAGCCTGTTGCAATTGTGCTCTTGCCTGAAATAGATTTGCTTTATCAACCAATCTTAATTTGTACTTTTCATTTGTAATATTAAACAACCTTTTAAATAATAAAAAATTACTTTTGGCTATAGCTAAGATTTGGTTTTGCCTTATAAGCTCTATGGACAAATTGGTGATTTTGGCAATAAGCAAAGCTTTCTCATTTTTTAATTTTAATTTTGATAACATTAAGTGGAGATTGGCATTTTTTATATTATTTAAAAAAAACGGCTGATAAATAGGTTCAACTGCATTTACCGAATATTCAAACATGCCTCGCGCAAATGATGATGATTGATGTGTAATTAACACATCTTTATACTGATTATATCCAGTATCTAAGCCCAGGCTTATATGCGGCTTATACTTGTCATACGATTGTTTAGAGCCATACTCTTTGGCTTGCACTTTATAGCTTAATGCTTTTATAGTTGGATTATCCGCCCAACCAAGATGACATAGTGATTTTAAAGTATATTGTTTTGCATTAAGTATATGTGTGCTCAACAATACAGCAATTAAAAAAAATTGTGCTTTTGTTTTCATTTTATAAATCCTTTAATAGTTGAGAAATGCTACTTCTTTCATCTGCATGAATATAAACTGTTGCGGATTGTAATCCAGGCAATATTCTAAAATTATTTTCTTTAATAGTTTTCATACCATTAGAAGTTATCGTAACAATAATCTTATAATAATTTTCATCAGTATTATTTTTATGTACAATATCAGGTGAAATATAAGTTATCCTGCCTTCTATAGGAATATGAGAGTGCACTATAAATGTCGGAAACAAAACAGATACTGATTGATTTAAATGAACTTTAGTTATATCATTAGGATATATAAAAGCCTCTATAGTTACAAATTGTGTTGTAGCTATAGTCAGTACCGGACTAAACGGTGTTACAACCTCACCTATGCTATGTACTTGCATATCCATCACTATTCCTGCTTGTGGTGCCTTTAAAACAGACAAAGAGATAAGATGCTTTAAGATATGTATCTGACTTTTTAACCATGCTAGTTTTGTTTGGACTACTTTTAACTTTCTATTAGCATTATCTGTATATGCCAAGGTTGCATGTTTTATTTGTTGAAGATTTATCTGTATTTTTTTGTTATTTACATGTAAAGCTGATTGTTTTAATGCCAACAAACCCTGTAAAAGTTTCATTTTGCGTTGCAGATTAAAAATAACAATCTCATTTACCATTCTTTTTTTATATAATATCTTATATTTAATCAACTCTTTTTTAGTAATAGCCAATTCAACTTTTGTTGTTGAGATTAAACCGCGTAAACCACTGTTTTGTGAAATTAAAACATCATTATTATCTTTTAAAAGCTTAATTTTAATGTTTAGAAGCTTAGCTTGAGAAGACAATATCTCTTGACTTTGCTTTTTTAGAAATAGCAGCTTAGGAATTGATGCAAGTGAAGCATTAAGAACTGGTAATTTTACTAATTGATGAATTTGGGCAGTTAGCCTGTCCTGTTTTAAAAGATATTCATCATACTTATAGATAACGCTTTTAAGTTTTTGAGTCTCTTTTTTATGGTCAAGTACAACAAGCGGTTCATTTTTATAAACCTTATTACCTTGTTGGACATTAAGATGCGTGATAAATCCGCCACTTGGATATCTTAAAACTTTATTGTAATTTTTTGATATTACAACTCCTTTAGCGACGACATCAGTTACATTTTTTAAAACAAAAATATAAATAATAATCAGACCGACAACCATAGCTATAAAAAGCAACAGTAAGCTATATCCTTTTGATAATCCATTATTTGGATTGTCTTGTTTAGTTTGTAAAGTTTCCATTTGACACCTTGTGTATAATAAAGTTATGGCATTATAGCCCAATGGCTTGATTTGATAAAGTTTATCTTGGTTAATAAAATGTTTTATTTTATAAATAAGCGCGCAAAAACTTAGCCAAGAAATTATAAATATTTTAGATATAATAATGTCCAACACAATTACTAAAAGGATTTCTTCGTGCCAAAAAATATCTTTTTTTTACTTTTAATTCCGATTCTGTTTACCGGTTGTTTTACCAAAAAAAATAAAACTCTCACGCTGTATGGCAACATAGATGTCAGAACCGTTATATTGTCTTTTCAAGTTCCTGGTAAAATCAGTAAGCTTTACTATAAAGAGGGGCAAAAAGTCAAAAAAGGCGATATAGTAGCAACATTGGATAACTCTTTATACAAAACTCGCGTCTTACAAGACGATGCACTCATTCAAGCAAAAAAAGCGGAAGTCAAAAAACTTGAAAAAGGTTTTCGTTTGCAAGACATAAAACAGGCGCAGGAAAAATTTAATCAACAAAAGATATTAATGCAAAATGCTAAAAGAACCTTTTTAAGATATAAAGGCTTGTTAGCTTCTAAGTCTGTATCTATCAATAAATACGATGATATTAAAACACAATATAAAAGTATTTTAGCGGCTTACCAAATGGCACAAAGCAATTTAGAGTTATTAAAAAGCGGGTACAGGCAAGAAGATATCACAGCTGCAAAAGCACAGTTGAAAGCTCTGCAGTATCAAAGAGATGAAGCAGAAATAAACTACAAAAGGACAGTTTTACATGCTCCATGCAATGGTATTGTTTTAGTTAGAGTGCGCGAAGCCGGTTCAGTAGTAAATCCAACACAGCCTGTTGTTGAGCTAGCCAAAACAAACACTTACTGGGTTAGAGCCTATATGTCTGAAAGAGATTTAGGCCTTGTTAAGTATGGACAAACAGCCGATATCTTAACAGATGACGGTAAAACATACCATGGCAGAGTCAGCTTTATATCGCCAATAGCGCAATTTACTCCAAAAACTGTTCAAACACCTCAGTTGCGAACACAATTGGTTTACAGGTTTAGAGTTTTGTTAAATACAAACTCACAAGGTGTTAAACAGGGAATGCCTGTAACTCTTAAATTTCCAAATATTCAAACTAAGTAAGACTTTTTATGTCTATAATTAATGCTACCAACCTTCGTAAAACCTTTAAAAAAATAGTAGCACTCGATGACATATCGTTATCTGTTTCAGGCGGACAGATAACAGGATTGGTAGGTCCTGACGGAGCTGGAAAAACAACGCTTATGCGTCTTTTTGCAGGGCTCATGGTAAAAGATAGCGGAACTTTGGAGATTTTTGGCTACTCGCTTGCAAAAGATACACCAAAAGTTCAAGAAGATATAGGCTATATGCCTCAAAAATTTGGACTATATGAAGATCTGAGTGTTTTAGAAAATATGAAACTTTATGCAAGACTGCATCTTTTAGATAACAACGCCGCACAAAAAAGAATCAAGGAGCTTTTAAAATTTACATCTCTTGAAAAATTCCAATCTTTTCTAGCCTCCAAACTCTCCGGCGGCATGAAACAAAAATTAGGGCTTGCATGCACTTTGCTTAAAAAACCAAAACTTCTTTTGCTAGATGAGCCTGGTGTTGGAGTCGATCCTATCTCTAGACGTGAATTATGGGAGATGGTAAGAACGCTTCTTGAAGATGATATCTGCATTATTTGGAGCACCTCCTATCTTGATGAAGCTTCTTTGTTTGACCATGTTATTTTATTAAATGAAGGCAAGATACTCTTTGACGGCAAACCAAAAGCCCTAACAGACACCATGGCAGGCAGGGCATTTAAAATAGTTGGCGATATACCCGATAAAAGAGAAACTCTAATGCTTTCATTAAAATATGAAAATGTTAAAGACGGTGTTATTTTGGGTGATAAGATAAAACTGATATGTCATGACAAAGACACTTTGCCACCGCTTGATGAGATAAAAGCTCAGGGCTGTCACTATGAAGATGCAGATGTTACTTTTGAAGATGGGTTTTTAAATATCTTACATGTAAACTTTAACGGTATCTCAAAACTGGCCGAACAGATAAGTGAGATAAAAGTTGAATCTGATTATGTTATAAAAGCCACCAATATAACAAAAAAGTTCGGCTCTTTTACGGCGACAGATAATGTAAATTTCAAAATAAAACCAGGTGAGATTTTTGGCTTTTTGGGACCAAACGGTGCCGGCAAATCCACCACTTTTAAGATGTTGTGCGGTCTTATAAAACCAACTTCAGGAACAACAGAGGTGTTGGGATACGATCTGTTAAACGCATCTATTAAAGCTAAGATGAAAATAGGCTACATGTCACAAAAATTTTCATTATATGAAGATATAGCAGTTATAGCAAATCTTAATTTCTTTGCCGGTATATACGGCTTAAAGGGCAAAGAAAAAAAACAAAAAGTAGCAGCTATGCTCGATATTTTTTCACTCCAAAGCTATAAAAACAGCCCAACTAAAAGCCTGCCTCTTGGATACAAACAAAGACTGGCCTTAGCATGTGCTGTTATGCATAATCCTGTGGTTTTATTTTTAGATGAGCCGACTTCAGGGGTTGACCCCCAAACAAGACGAGAGTTTTGGAATCACATCTATGCTATGGTTCAAAAAGGAATGACTGTTATGGTCACTACGCACTTTATGGATGAAGCAGAGTATTGCGACAGGATTGCTCTTATCTATAAAGCAAAAGTTATAGCACTGGACACTCCGCACAATTTAACTTTACAAGTCTCAAAAAACGCAACAATGGAAGATGCGTTTATCCAACTTATCAAAAGAGATAGACGTGAATAAAACAAAACGCATTTTTGCTCTTTTTATCAAAGAAGTGCTACAAATTTCCAGAGATTCAAGTGCTATTTTAATAGCTGTCTTTTTACCGCTCTTGCTGCTTTTTTTGATGGGCTATGCTATCTCTTTAAACTCAAAACATATTAAGCTAGGCCTAGTTATAGAAAAGTCGTCAAAATATACGCAAAGCTTTGTAAATGCCTTTAAAACATCACCTAACTTTAATATCAAAATATCTCACACAACACAACAATTTGCCAATGAGATGAAAAATGGCACCCTTGAAGCCATGCTTGTTGTTCCGTCAACTTTTGAAAAAGATTTAACGCATCATAAGCCGCAACTTCAACTAATAACAGACGGAAGCGAGCCAAACACAGCAGGTTTTACACAACAATACGTAAATGCCATCTGGTCAAATTGGCTATCTCAAGAAGGCATATCCATTAACTCCATACCTCCTGCGGTTATCATTAAAACCAGATACTGGTTTAACTCACCTTTACTTAGCCGTTATTTTCTTATACCAGGTTCTATTGCAATTATTTTATCGCTTATCGGGACATTGCTGACTGCTTTGGTTGTGGCAAGAGAATGGGAACGCGGAACAATGGAAGCCATTATGTCCACTCCCGTAACAATTTTTGAATTTTTAATAGCAAAATTATTTCCATATTATATTTTAGGCATCATATCATTAGTTGTCTGCGTGCTCATTGCCCTATTTTGGTTTCATATCCCTTTTAGAGGCTCTTTTTGGCTTTTGTTTGTCTCAGCTTCAGTATATTTGTTTCCCACACTTGGCTTAGGACTTCTTATCTCAACACTTACCAAAAATCAGTTTATAGCAGCACAAGCCGCGCTAATAAGCGGCTATTTACCAGCACTTTTACTCTCAGGATTTTTATTTCCAATTGCCAGCATGCCTATGTGGCTACAAGGGCTAACACATATCATCCCTGCTAGATATTTTATCTCTATTTTACAAACGCTTTTTTTAAGCGGAGATTATTACAATGTAATCATGCCAAATCTCGCATATATGCTTGGACTTGGTTTGATATTTTTTATAATAATTGTCAAAATTACCAAAAAAAGGCTTGATTGATGCAACAGTTGTTGGCTTTTATGAAAAAAGAATTTTTAACGATATGGAGCGATAAAAAATCTAGAATGACCATCATAGTTCCTCCTCTTGTTCAGTTGGTGCTTTTTTCTTTTGCTGTCACGCTTCAAGTCAAAAACGTAAGCATAGGAGTGTTAGACAGAGACAATACACCGCAAAGCAGATCTATAATAAGGTCTTTAAAGTTCAATAAAACATTTATACATGTATATAGACTAAAAAATAAACAACAGTTAAAATCTTATATCGATACTCAAAAAATCATAGCGGCAGTATCAATCGCACAGGGCTTTGCAAGAGATATCCTCTTACATAAACCTGCCTCCATCCAAGTCATAGCAGACGGACGCAAATCAAATACCGCACAAATAACAAAAGAGTATATCCAAATGGCGGCACTTGAACAATATCCAAACCCTTATGCCGGTGCCATAGTAACTAGAAACTGGTTTAATCCAAATCTTATCAACTTCTGGTGGATAGTGCCTAGTCTTATTGGCACACTGTCTATGATAATAGCAGTATTACTTACATCGCTCTCCGTTGCAAGGGAGCGTGAGCTTGGAACTTTTGATCAGATGTTAGTCGCACCGCTCTCAACTCTTACATTGCTCATGGGCAAGATATTGCCACCCCTTATTATCAGCATATTAGAAGCAACATTCATTTTTGTAGTTGCTGTGACACTATTTAAGGTTCCATTTTTAGGCTCTGTTTGGATACTCTACATTGGACTTGTGTCTTTTTTATTTTCAATCGTGGGGCTTGGTCTTTTCATCTCTTCTATATCAAAAACGCAACAACAGGGAGTCTTAGGAGCATTTATTTTAGTCGTTCCTTATGTACTTATGTCAGGGTTTGCAACACCGGTTGAAAATATGCCCTCATGGCTTATCCCGATGACTAATTTTGTATCACTAAAATATTTTTTGATACTCTTAAAAGGTGTTTTTCTAAAAAACATATCTCTACATGTAGCCTTAAGCCTTATCTACCCAATGCTGTTGTTAGGTTTTACATCTTTAATTTTTGCAGGATGGTTTTTTCGTAAAAAGGTGACATAGTTTGGCAGATAAAGTGACAAACATCAGTCTATGAAGAAGTCTAAAAGCACAGCTTGTCTGTTTAAAAATCCAATGGACTTATAAGTTTTGCTTTATTCATCTCTGAAACTACATGTGTGTAAATCATAGTTGTCTCAACTGATTTATGCCCTAAGAGCTCCTGAATGCTTCTTAAGTCTATGCCAGCTTGAAGAAGATGGGTCGCGTAAGAGTGTCTAAATATATGTGAAGTCACTCTTTTGTTTAGGTTCGCTTTTTGAGCGGCTACCTTTATGTTTCGGCCAAGTGTTTGCGGATGCACATGATATCGTCTTTTTTCTTTACTTCGTGGATCTACTGAAATGTTTTTCATAGGAAAAAGAAATTGCCACTTTATTTCATGTTGTGCCTTTGGATACTTTTTTGCAAGTGCATAAGGTATATGAACACTCCCGTAACCATTTTCTAAATCTGCTTTATGTATTTCTTTAACTTTTTCAACCTGTTCAAGAAGTTGAGACTTCAGTTTTTGCGGAAGCGGAATAGTTCTGTCTTTTAAAGATTTGGAGTCCCAAATATATATCTTGTCAAATTCAAAATCAATATCTTTAGTACGAAGATTGAGTGCCTCATTCATTCTCAGTCCACAACCGTACATCAGATGTACGATAAGAGTATATTCAGCCGGAACATTTCTTAAAACTTTTTGCACTTCTTCTTTTGACAAAACCACGGGTATGTGTTTTCTCTCCTGTGCACGAAGAGCTTGGATATTCCACTCACTCATATCAATACCCAAAACTTCTTTATATAAAAAAAGCAAAGCACTAAAAGCTTGGTTCTGCGTTGTTGGTGAGACTTTATCTTTGACAGCAAGCTTTGTAAGATAACTCTCAATCTCATCTTTTCCCATCTCTACGGGATGTTTTTTGTGATGAAATAAAATATAGTGCTTTATCCAATGCACATAAGTCCTCTCAGTAGAATAACTATAGTGTTTAAAACGAATTTTATCTCGAACTATATCTAAAAGTTTTTTCTTCACTTGCATTTCACACCTCCGCTTAAGTAACATTTTGTCTGTTATTGCCAAAATCTTTCATTTAACAGACAAATATGTGTATTAATTGATTATAGAACATTTAACACATACTAAATATTTAAGAATAATAGAGATTTTTTCTAAAAACAACCAATTATTTGGCAAATTGTCATGATTTTAATAATTAACGCACAAAATATATGTTTGTTAATGTTGCTATTTATAGTTCATTTGTGTAAAATGTGTTTGAATAAATAGTTAGATTACAAAGGGATTAACACAATGAGAAAT
>WFMO01000086.1 GCA_015489055.1 Helicobacteraceae bacterium
CTTGGTATAAAGGTAAAACATTATTAAATCTTCTTGATACTATTGAACTAAATACTGAAAACTCTACTCTGAGTACTAACTTTCGATTTCCTGTTCAGTATGTAAATCGTCCAAACTTAGATTTTAGAGGATATTGTGGAACTATCGCTAGTGGAAGTGTAAAAGTAGGTGATGAGATAACAGTTCTGCCATCTGGAAAAACTACAAAAGTAAAAAGCATCATCAATGCCGGAGATATAACAGAAGAAAACACAAAACAGTGGATAGTTGACAGTGAGCAGTTGACGGTGAACAGCAATGCCGTAAACTGTAAACTGGATACTAATTACTATGCTCCTATGGCAGTAACTATCACAACACAAGATGAAATAGATATCAGCCGTGGAGATATGATAGTTCATACCAAAAATTTACCAAGAGTATCAAACTCTCTTAAAGTCATGCTTGTTTGGATGGATGAAACACCAATGCAAATAGATAAGAGCTATGATATCAAAAGAGCCACATCGGTAATATCAGGTAGTTTTGAGCATATTAACTATAAAGTAGATGTAAATACATATAAGCGTACGCAAGTAGAAAAACTGGAGTTAAACGATATAGCATCTTGTAAGATGCTGCTCACACAGCCAATAGCGGCAGACAAATACAAAAACAATCATGAAACAGGTAGTTTTATAGTTGTTGATAGGATTACAAACGATACTGTTGGTGCAGGAATGATTGTCGATGTGGCAAAAAGAGATTATGAGATTGAAAAAAACAAGAGTGATATTTTTCATCTTTGGAGTGATAAAAAGCAGTTAATTGATAAAAAAATATCTCTCATAAGTTTTGAAGAGAATCAAATAGTTTATATCAATATGGGGAAAAACATAGGCTATGAACAAGATGGTAAAGGTGAAGAGTTTTTAAGACCTGTACTTGTGTATAAAAAATTCAATAACGAACAGTTTTTAGGTTTTGCACTTACATCCAAGAAAAAAGAGGGGAAATTTTATGCACCGGTATATCATTCAGGCAAGGTAAGTTATGCGATACTTAGTCAAATCAGAACATATTCGGCAAAAAGGTTGGTAAACAAAAAAGCTGTAGCTAAAATACACAAAGAAAAGATGAAAGCAATCCATGAAAAGTTTATAAATCTTATAACCCCTTCATAAAGAAGAGGAGTCCCTAAAGGGAATATAGATGAGGATTGTAACATATAAAATATAAAAAGGCAAGAGTTTTTGTATAAAGAGACAAATAAACGATCAATTGTTAAAGGTATAAGCTGGCGTATAGTTGCAACAACTACAACTGTGCTCATTATCTACTTCTTTTTTGGTCGTTTAGATCTTGCTATTGCTGCAGGAGTAATAGAAACTGTTTTAAAAGTTGGGCTTTACTGGGCACATGAAAGAGTATGGTTTAAAATTCGATGGGGAAGGAAAAGGATAGAACCATTTAACTTATGGTTTACAGGATTACCACTTAGTGGTAAAACAACTATAGCAGATGCAGTTTTTAAAGAATTAGAAAAACTTCACATACCATTAGAAAGACTAGATTCAAAAGATATAAGAGATGTAGTCCCTGATATAGGTTTTAGTAGAGAAGATAGAAACAGACATATGAAAAGGATTGGCCATCTTATAAAAACTTTGCAAAATAATTCTATCTCTACTATTGCTTCACTTGTGAGTCCTTATAGAGAATCAAGAAAAGCGATTCGTGAAATGGTAAGAAATAACATCGTGGTATATGTAAAAGCAGATATAGAGACTTGTAAACAGAGAGATTATAAAGGTGTTTATAAAAAAGCACTTAAAGGTGAACTTCAAAACTTTTCTGGAGTAAATGATGTTTATGAAGAACCGCAATATGCTGAGATAGTGATAGATACAGATAAGTTCAGTGTCGATGAAGCGGTAGAAATAATAGCTAAATATATAAAAAAGAATTATATCAAATGATTGGAAAGATAAAATCCCTAAAAAACCATCAAGGCTTTATGAAGTACTTTAAAAATATCTCATGGATTTTTGCAGAAAAGATTCTACGAATGGTTGTAGGTCTTTTTGTAGGTGTTTGGGTGGCAAGATATTTAGGACCTGATAAATTTGGTCTTTTTTCTTATACACAGAGTTTTGTAGGGCTTTTTACTGCCATCGCCACGCTTGGGCTTGATGAGATAGTAGTGCGTGAGCTTGTGAAACATCCACACAAAGAAAATGAACTTTTAGGTACTGCATTTTACTTGAAGCTTATGGGGGCTGTTTTAACGCTTGAGTAGCGGGGGTCAGGTATTTGGAATAAACTTATCTTAAGAAATTTAAGTTTCTTATAAACAATAATGGTATATACTTAAAAATATATACCACTAAAGGAGTTATTGTTATGATGTTGGCAAAAGTGTTTCAAAATGGTCGAAGTCAAGC
>WFMO01000087.1 GCA_015489055.1 Helicobacteraceae bacterium
AAGAAAAAAATTCTAAAATACATAGCAGAGCCTATCTTCTTCTCTTTGCTTTTAAATATGTCTTACATGTACTTCAAGTATAATAGCTTTGGCTTACTATTGAAGAGATGATAAAATATTTGATTTAACCATTGAAACTACATCTCTGTGAGTGAATCTTCACTTTTATGATATACTTCTAACTAAAAAAAGAGATTGTAAGGAAGATTTTTATGCACAAAGGTATCATAATGCCTCACAAAAAACACTATAATGATATAAGTGTTGATAACCTTACCATAAGATAGAATCAAAACCATGCGATTTCTAAGTGCCATGCTTTACCACATTAGTGTTACAAACCAAGAATATCAATGTTAAAAAGTTTTTTTGCGACAAAAAAATGGGCACTTTGGGCATGGGGCGGCTTACTTGTCTTAATCGTACTAGTTGTATTTCAAGTAGAGATGACAGTACAGCTAAACCATTGGTATAAAGCTTTTTACAATATCTTGCAAGCTGCAAAAGACGTACATGCTTTTTGGCAAAAAATGGTAGAGTTCCTTTATATCGCTATTCCGTATATTTTTGCTGCCATTGCTTCTAGTTATTTTGCGAGACATTACGCGTTTCGCTGGCGACAAGCGATAACTTTTTACTATTTACCATATTGGAGTAAACATCCAGGTAATATCGAAGGCGCATCGCAGCGTATCCAGGAAGATACTTATCAATTTGCAAACGCACTGGAGTCATTAGGATTGGGTTTATTTCGTTCAGTACTGACACTTATTGCTTTTATACCGATTTTGTGGGAGCTCTCAAAAGATATTACTATTGCATGGCTTGAGCATATACCGGGCTCGCTGGTTTGGATTGCGATGCTGACCTCACTGGGAGCCATGTTTATCTCTTTTTTAGTAGGGATAAAATTACCCGGTCTTGAGTACAACAATCAGCTAGTTGAGGCAACGTACCGTAAACATTTGGTTTACTCTGAAGATGACAAGAAATACGCGAATCTTCCTGCAATGGTTGAACTGTTCCTTGGTCTTCGTCCCAACTATTTTCGTCTTTTTAATCATTATACATATTTTAATCTCTGGTCAAATATATATAATCAGCTAATGATTATACTACCATATCTTGTTATGGCGCCCTCTTTATTTGGTGGAGTAATTACCTTAGGTGTGGTGACACAAACAGGCAATGCTTTTGGCAAAGTTAATGAAGGTTTTAGTTTTTTCATTGAGCGTTGGGTTGATATAACTAAATTTCTATCAGTTATCAAGCGTTTAAGAGAGTTTGAATCTCATCTGATTCATTAAAAAACAGATCATCCGCTTTTAAATTGTTGTCTTAAACCTTTCCAAAAATATCCTGCAAGAGAGATACTTTATTGTAGCATATAATGATATAATAACAATAAAAAAGTAAGAGTTTATGGAATTTACAGTAGAAAAAACATCTAACGACGCTAGAGCTTGCACAATAAAAACAGCTCATTCCACCATTAAAACACCTGTATTTATGCCTGTTGGCACATCAGGGAGCATTAAAGCACTTGATATGACAGATATGACAGACATTTTAGATACCGATATCATTTTAGCAAATACATATCATATGTATCTTCGTCCCGGAGATAAAACCGTCAAAGAGATGGGAAAACTACATGGTTTTACAACCTATGATAAAAGTTTTCTAACAGATAGTGGCGGTTTTCAGGCATTTAGTCTCAGTGATATCTCAAAGGCTGATGAGGGTGGCATAGAATTTAGAAGCCATATTGACGGCAGTAAGCATTATTTTACACCGCAAAAAGTTATAGACATACAACACAATCTGGGTTCTGATATCATGATGATTTTAGATGATTTAGTCGCCCTGCCCGCAACAAAAGAACGTATAGCACTATCAATCAAAAGAACAACAAAGTGGGCAGAAGAATCCGTGCATTATTTTAGGCAAAAACAGCAAGAAGGCATCGGTAAAGAACAAAATATCTTTGCAATCATACAAGGCGGAACAGATTTAGAATTTAGAACAAAATCTGCTAACGAGCTTTGCGCTTTGGATTTTGATGGATTTGCCATTGGAGGACTTAGTGTAGGTGAATTAAATGAACAGATGTATGACACAGTTGAGCATACAGTTAAGTTTATGCCTAAAAACAAGCCTAGATATCTCATGGGCGTGGGCACTCCTGAAGATCTTATAGAAAATATAGAGCGCGGCATAGATATGTTTGATTGTGTGATGCCTACACGCAACGCCAGAAACGGTACTCTTTTTACCTCCTTTGGCAAGATAAATATACGCGGTGCAAAATTTAAACACGACAAAACTCCCATAGATGAAGAGTGTGACTGCTTTACATGTAAAAGATATAGCAGAGCTTATTTAAGCCACCTCTTTAGAGCACGGGAAATAACATATTTCAGGCTTGCTAGTTTACATAATCTTCATTATTATCTAACGCTTATGAAGCAGGCGCGAGAAGCGATTTTAGATGACAGATATGTAGAATTTAAACAAGAATTTTACATAAAAAGAGGAGTGATATTATGAAACTTGGCATAAATATAGACCACGTAGCGGTACTTCGTGAGGCAAGACGCGTAAATGATCCTGATATCTTAATGGCACTCTACACAGCCACTCAGGCGGGAGCCGATCAGATAACGATTCATCTGCGTGAAGACAGACGGCATATACAAGATGTTGATGTAAAACGTATCATAGAATCAAGCTGGATTCCCGTGAATGTTGAATGCTCTATAAACCACAATATTTTAGATATAATATGCAACTTACAGCCACACCGTGCTACTTTAGTTCCTGAAAACAGACAAGAAGTAACAACCGAAGGGGGACTAGATATTTTCACAAATGAAAGTGCAGTCGCAGATGCAATACAAAGACTTCATGATTCACTTATTCCCGTATCGCTTTTTATAGACCCAAGCATTGAAGCAGTTAACAAAAGCAAAGAGATAGGCGCTGAGATGGTTGAGCTTCATACCGGTGAATTTACAAATCTTTATGCGATGCTAAATTCATCTCTTAGACATACAAACTACTCCATCAAAGAGCTTGAATTACCTCGTTATGAACTGGCATCAAGACTTGAAAAAGCCATAGAATCTCTAAAGGCAAGTGCAAAAGAAGCAAAAAAACTGGGGCTTGAAGTAGCTGCTGGACATGGACTAAATTATATAAACATTAAGCCTGTTTTACAAATAGATGAGATAGGGGAGCTAAATATCGGACAAAGCATTATAGCGCGCTCTGTTTTTACGGGTCTAGATAAAGCCATTAAGGAGATGAAGAAGTTAATTTATGAAAAACATTGCAATTAGTATAGGAGATATAAACGGT
>WFMO01000088.1 GCA_015489055.1 Helicobacteraceae bacterium
AAACGCCTGTTTCATCGTTAAAGCTGATTTTTTCAGACATAGAGTATCCTTTAAAATTTGCCGACAGATATGAACTAGATCAATTATACAAACAAAGAGGAGCAGCAGATGATGTGCTAATTGTCAAAAATAATTTTTTGACAGATACTACGCGGGCTAATATTGCGCTTTTTGACGGTGATAAATGGTTTACGCCAAAATCTCCGCTGCTTTTTGGGACAACAAGGCAAAGATTATTAAAAGAAGGTAAAATTTTTCCAAGAAACATACATGTAAACGACCTTCATAAATTTACAAAAATCGCCGTTATGAATGCTTTGGTAGGCTTTCATGTTGTAAAAAATGGTATAATGGTGCACTAAAATTAAAGGAATATCGTGTTATATAAAATTATGAAAGAAGAAAAATTTCAAACATTAATGCAAAAGCATATAATAGACATGCTACTCTATTGCTTTGAAGAGGATCAGCATTTTGGCATTTTATGCAAAATTGAACATGTTGAGTTTAATCCTGAGCTTCCAAATGATATCTACAAAGACTTTAGAGATGTAACACTCTTTTTTTTAGCCGGCTATACATTTGAGACTGCAAAAATCGAAGGGGACACATTGGTCTTTGAGGCAGGTTTTGGAACTGAAAATATTGGTAGTTTTTTAACTGTACCGCTTTTATCCATATTGCAAATTATCATAGATGACACTCCTGTATTTATAAATGTTGCCAATTATGAAAAAAAAGATGTCAAAGAGCTAGAATCTGTTAGTGATGACGGGATTCAAAATTCTATGTCTGCTCTACTGTCAAATCCGGAAAATCAAAAATTTAAAAAATAAAGGTAGATAAAATCTACCGATGTATCTATATTTTAATACTAAGCAAATATGATACAACATTATCTACAAATGCATCATGCTTTCTTTCTTTAAGGTATGCTATATAAAAATTTCTTGCTATTTTAAAATTTTTAATCCTAGACTCATAAAGCGTACCGTTTGCTATCTCATTTGCTACAACATGCCTAGACACGATAGATACTGTAGGCCTTGCGTCTTTTGGAGCATTTATAATCGCTTCTTTTATGGCAGTCGGGGTTGCTACTACACCTATTACATTAAAGCTGCTACAATCTACTCCAAGCTCTTCAAAAACTTCAGAGGTCAGCTTCCTTGTATGAGACTGCTCATCTCTGCATACCCAGTCTAGCTTGTACATATCCTCAAGTTTTAGGTATCTTGGCAATGGCTGATTTGAAAACACCACCAACTCGTCTTCAACCCATTCTCTATAGATAATACCTTCTCTTAAACAAGGTGATTCGATAAGTGCTACATCAATCTGTTTATTTTCAAGTTGGTCGATAATATCAGCAGATAAAGAGACATGCATATGAACTTCATTTAGTATTTTCTCTTTAATTTTACCTAAATACGGCGGCAGCACATAGTTGCCGATAGTATATGAGGCTCCCATAATAAATGTAAAATCTTTATTGATAATTTTTAAAAGTTCTCTCTCGCTATTATTTACAGCTTTTTCCAGTTTTGTTGCGATACGAAACAAATCGCCACCCTCTTTGGTTAATATAATTCCATTTTTTTTACGTTCAACAATTTTTGTATCTAGGTACTCTTCTATAAATTTTATCTGCTGTGTAACAGCTGGTTGGGATATACCCAGCTTAGCGGAAGCTTTGGAAAAGCTTTTCTCTTTGATGACAGTTAAAAAAGTGTGAAGTTTTGCGAAATCTTTCAACATAATAATTCCTATAAGTTTGATTTATAGCATAATTATAACTTAAAATTATTAAAAGTGCAAGAGTTTTTATATTGTTTCATTAAAATTATACATTGTATTAAAAAAATTACCGATACAAGCCTTGTAATGGCATTAATTATTGATTTTATTTCTTAATTGTTTAGCTTCAATAAAATAGGTATGGCCCAAAAATATTACATAAAAAACACCGGCAAAGAGTATGGCAAAAGGTATCAAAGATATAATATACAGCAACAAAGTTCGCATTTTTATCTTATTTCCTGAAAAATAGAGTATCTGCTTATTTTCATTTGGAGTTACGATATTTGAAGAGACATCATATGTTAAGACAGAATGAAACAGATAATACATAGGTAGATTTAGCATAATAATATTTAAAAGTGGAATAAAATAAAAAGGAATAAACAAGATAAACATAAGAATCGATAAAATAAATGATGCCACAATGTGCCACAATGAGGACAAAATAGCATCTTCACCTTTCATTTGAACATCAGGATAATGTTTTTGTTGTAAATCTTTTAAAATAAAAGGTGTTAAAAATGATATAACAATAATAGCTATTATAATAGAGATCACCAATACAATCATTCCGCCAATAATATAAAAAAATATTGAAAATATCCAGGCAGTTAAGATATGACTCATTAAAAATGTCATAACCCCGGAACCTGTATAAGTGGTAACCATAGTGTTTGAATGTTCTATGCCGTTAGTAACAGTTTCTTGGGACTGCATTATATGTACAGAAGCATTATGAATATTACCTAACATCGATCCAGCAAAATAGAAAAATACAATATACATAATTAGCATGCTAACTACAAATGGAGTGACTGCATATTTAAGCATCTTTGGTGTAAAGAAATCACGAAGACTAATTAAAAATATACTTTTTTCCACTATCAAACCTTAGTTTAAGTTAATTGTTTAATTGTATCAGATATTTGGATAACACATCATAATATTTAATATAAAACAATTAAACGCCGTCATAATTTTTGTAGTAATTTATGAAAGAAACCTTTATTTTCTTTTGACTGATATGATACAATTTTTTGTACAACCTTGTTGTATAATAATTTTGTAACATATACCTTAGCGGATGTATCTTGTTTTATCGGTTTTAATAGTATCGTTTGTTTTTTTATAATTTGAAAATATTTAGACTTTAACAGTCTTGTCATCAAAGTATAAAAATTTGGTTTACTGATAATATGAACATGCTTAACAAAGTATGGGTTGCTCCAACCCACAACAGGACCTATGCGACCGATTTTATGACCTAATATACCACTCCCTATTTCCTGCCAATGTCCATTTTTGTACACAAATGTTATATACCGATTTAGTGAAATAGTATCACTTTTAGCCTTAATTACATTTTGCTCAAAGCAGTAAAGCCTGTATCCGTTTTTTATCTTAACAACTTTTTTTACTATAGCCGTATGTCCAAAATATATCCCGTACTTAGAATGAAAATTGTTTGCAAAGGATAATATGCTTCCATCTATAGGTGGATTATTTTTAAATGTGTTATTAAAAAATTTATCGTAAA
>WFMO01000089.1 GCA_015489055.1 Helicobacteraceae bacterium
GGTCAAAGTATTCATAAATGATTGTAATTTTGGCTCAAATACTTTGACCATATCGTAACCGATATAGCCTATGAAGCCATCTACATATCCTATGTCCAATTCTTTGCATTTTTGCCTATAGAGAGTTTTATCAATTGCTTTGTAATACTGTTTTAAAAATTCAAATGCAGATTTATCTAAGATAGACCTCTCTCCATCTTCGTTTGTATATATTGTTGAATTGTTTTTGTATTGGAGCCTTTGTCTGGCTCCTATAATAATAAAGCTGTAGTTTGCATTGTTTGCGCTTTCAAAAAGATAGCTTATTTCACCGTCAAAAAGGTTTTTGATTTTGTGATATACGGCAATCGGTGCAAATTGATCTAACGTAAACTGTCTTGAGTGTATCAAACCGCTTTTCCTTTATTTTACTCTTACGATATATGCTTGAGAGTTGATCTCTTGCTTTATATGTGCTAAAGCTTTCTTTGCCCGTGTTTTAGTTGAGAAAGGACCAATTAGCACCTTTGTAAAGATTTTACCTTTAATATTTTGTTTTTTGTATATGTATGAATAGCCATGTCTTTTTATAGAAGCTAAGAATTTTTTACTAGGATGAAATTTGACAAAAGCACCGACTTGTACATAATCATGTCCAAAAGCAAATAGTTTTTTTATAGAATAATGTTTTGCGATTTTTGTTTGTTTATGTATTTTATTGATAGCATGATGTATAGAATGAGTAGATCTGCTAATAGGTTCTTGTATCTTTTTAGGTGCGTGGATGGCAGTATTTGTCGTTTGCATACTTTGTTGTTTTAGCTTTTGTGCTATTTTATTAAGTGCTGCTGTTGTTGATTGAATGGAAGAGGCGTTAGTACTATTTTGCGTTATAACTTTGGCCGGTTGAAAAAGCTGATTTTGACTACTATTGATTTCTTGCGGTGGAGTTGGTAGTTTTGTCTGCTGAGCCTGAATATGATGCTTTGTATTTGATGAAAATGTCTCAAATAATGATATCACTATAATCAAGATGATGATTAGTACAGCTATAACTAAAATAATTTTTTTTGCCGGCTTAGAGCCACCTGTTTTGTTTAAAACAATATCATTTAACTCGTTTTTATCATCCATAATAGATCCTTTACATATGTTTTGACCATGATGAGGCGCGTTCTTTAGCGTAAACATCATAAGGCAATGTCAAGATATTGTATTCTCTTGGCATATCATTGGTTGGAAATACTTTCCATTGTTTAGGCTGCTTTGCCGCTAGTTTCATAGAAATCATTTTACCAAGTTGTACTGCTTCTTGTAAAGTCGTGTGACCTTTGTGTATATAAAGATGCAGATGCCCTTTGGTTTTTGAAGCAAATGCGGTAAAATTAAGATAACCCTCCTCACGTAAAACAAGCTGAGCTCTATGGTAAAATCGTTGTGTGTCCATGCCATTATAGTCTATAACTATATTTTCTACAATATCATTATCTTTTATAAGTGAATGCGCAACCGTAATCTCACCATTTAGATGCCTGTTTATTATCGATTGAGTCAGCATACTGTCGATATATTTAAATTTATTATAAAAGATTCTACCTTTAAAATCAATCTTACTGACAACGTTCTCGCATTTAAGCCAGTAGTGATTTGTAATCATTTTTATAAGCTTCATATCCATAGCAGTCATATAGTTGCCTAATATGTCGGTTGATTATAAATGATAAATTCTCGCGCCAATGCCTTCATTTGGGCTTTTATGGTTTTTTGTAATTTGGTGTTGCTGATGTCATCTAAAACATCCGCCATTTTATTTGCTATGAGCTCAAACTCTTTTTCTTTCATGCCTCTTGAAGTTAATGCCGGACTCCCGATTCTGATACCAGAAGTTACAAATGGACTTCTGGTTTCTCCGGGAACTGTGTTTTTATTTATCGTAATACCTGCATTGCCAAGTGCTATATCAGCATCCTTGCCCGATATTTCACGCCCTACAAATGATACCAACACTAAATGGTTGTCTGTACCGCCACTCACTACATTGTAACCTCTTTTTATCAGCGTTTGAGCGAGAATGCTTGCATTTTTCTTTGTTTGTATGGCGTATTCTTTCCATGCGTCTGAGAGATTGTATTTAAAACCTACTGCTTTTGCAGCTATTACATGCACAAGCGGTCCGCCTTGTAAGGCAGGAAAAATTGCAGAATTGATTTTTTTTGCAATCTCCTCATCATTGGTCATAATCATGCCTCCGCGCGGTCCTGCCAGTGTTTTGTGAGTAGTTGTTGTTACTATGTGGGCATGAGGAAACGGATCTGGATGTTCGCCTGCAACGATAAGGCCGGCTATGTGTGCGACATCAGCAAACATATAAGCGCCTACGGCGTCAGCTATTTCACGAAACTTTTTAAAATCAATCTCTCTTGCATAAGCAGAAGCACCGCATACTATGATTTTTGGTTTTACGATTTTAGCAATCTCTAAAACTTTATCGTAGTTTATCCGTCCGTCAAGTTCCACACCGTAAGTAAAACTTGAATAGTTTTTACCAGAAAAGCTAGGCTTGCTGCCGTGAGTTAGATGACCTCCATGGCTTAAATCCATGCCTAAAAGCTTATCTCCGGCATTTAGCAGTGCAGCATAAACAGCTCCGTTTGCCTGGCTTCCTGAATGAGGCTGTACATTAACATATTTGCATCCAAAGAGTTTGGCGGCCCTATCGATTGCCAATTGTTCCACCTGGTCTGCATACTCACATCCGCCATAATATCTTTTTCCCGGATATCCTTCTGCGTATTTGTTAGTAAAGACACTTCCCATGGCTTCCATAACTGCCGGAAGTGTAAAATTTTCACTTGCAATCATTTCAAGATTATCTGTTTGTCTCTCTAGCTCTTGCTCACACAATTCGTAAATATCTTTGTCAAATTCTTGTAAAAAACTCATCATTATCCTTCTTGTTAATTTGTATTTTCAGTTGTAGTCGGTCTCATGGCCGGAAATAGTAACACATCTCTTATGGAATGTTCATTACATAAGAGCATAATAAGTCTGTCTATACCTATGCCCTCTCCGGCAGTTGGTGCCATACCGTAACTAAGTGCTTCTACAAAATCCTGATCCATCTCATGAGCTTCATCATCTCCTGCTTCTTTGGCGTCGATTTGTTTCATAAATCGCTCTAGTTGATCTACCGGATCATTGAGCTCACTAAATGCATTGGCTATTTCCCGCCCGGCGATAAACAACTCAAACCGTTGCGTAATATCTTGATTGTCATCATCTCTTCTGGCTAATGGAGATATATCTACAGGATATTCGGTAATAAAAGTCGGATCGATTAGCTTTTCTTCAACAAATTCATCAAAAAGTTTGCCTTGAAGCTGCCCTAGTGTCATATTTTGGTTTGCTTCTAGATTATTTTGCTTTAAAAAATCCAATATCTTTTGTTTGTCGTTTACAATCGTTTTATCGATTTCACCTATTTTGCTTAGAGACTCAATTAAGGGTATTTCTATAAAGTTATTAAAATTTATCTCTAACTCACCATAAGGAAGCAGATAAGGCAGATCCATCTTTTCAATGAGATATAAAAGATACTCTTTTGTAAGCACAATCAAATCTTTGTATGTTTTATATGCCTGATAAAACTCTATAGATGTAAATTCAGGATTATGCGTGGCATCCATGCCTTCATTTCTAAAGTTACGGTTTATCTCAAAAACAGCTTCAAACCCACCAACAATTAATCTCTTTAGATATAACTCAGGTGCAATTCTTAAATATCTATCAACACCCAGTGCGTTATGATGCGTTACAAACGGCTTTGCATTTGCGCCGCCGGCTATGGGATGCATCATAGGTGTTTCAACTTCTAAAAAACCTTTTTCTTCAAAAAATCTTCGTGTTAAAGATATGATTTTAGAGCGCATCTTAAATGTTTTTCGTACATCACTGTTCATGATAAGGTCAAGATACCTTTTGCGATATCTTATCTCCTTATCGGTAATGCCGTGAAACTTTTCCGGTAATGGTGCTATCGCCTTTGTTAAGAGTTTAAACTCGCCTACATGTAAAGAAAGCTCTCCTTTATTCGTTACAAAAGGGTATCCGCCGACTTCGATGATATCGCCGACTTCTATAAGTTTTTTAATGATATTGTTGTACATACCTTCAGGTAAGTTATCACGCGCCAGATATATTTGAAGCACATCATTTTCATCTTCTATTTTTAAGAAACTGGCTTTGCCCATAATGCGGAATAATTTAATCCGTCCTGCTACGATGTAGTGTCTGTTCTCATCACGCTTATTATCTAGTGTTTGTATATCAGAATTCACATCTTTAAATTGCAATATAGTTATATTTTTATTAGATTGGTTTTGGTATGGATTAAAGCCTGCTTCTTTTAGTTGCTTAGCTTTTTCGATTCGTTGTTGAATAAATTTGTTTTTAAACGGCAATTATTTTTCCTTGTTATTTTGTTGACATTCATTACATAGCCCATAAATCTGCATTGAATGACCTGTCATTTTAAATTGATGTTGTTTGCTGATTTGTTTTTGTCGTTCTTCTATCTCATTATCGATAAACTCTATAATTTTACCACAATTTGTACATATCATATGGTCATGATGTTCTTTATCTGCTAGTTCATATTTTTTACCCTGTTTATCCAATGAAATTGATGTAACGAGTTCTGCTTCTTCTAGCAGGGTAAGTGTTCTGTATATTGTAGCGATTCCGATATTTAATTCAGGCGCATCTAGTTTGATTTCATTGTAAAGCAACTCAGGTGAAAGATGTTTGTTTGATTTATATAGTATCTTTAAGATATGCTCTCTTTGAAGAGTGTATTTTAAACCGTTTCTTTTAAGCAGTACCTTAAAATTTTCAAGTAACGATGGGTAATCTATGCCTTTGCAAGTAATGGGAAAATTTGTTTTCATTGCGTTATATTCTTATCAATCGTTTGTTTTACTGTTCGTTGTATAGCTTTAAGAGGCTTTGATATATTTAAATCTTTTACAACTTTATCTTTGACGCTTGAGGGACTTGTCTTCATGATATATCCTCCGGTTGTTATTAAAATAGGAAACAAGATACTATTTTTCATAACGGGTTTTATGTTGGCTCTAAATATTTTTATATTGTATGCCGCATAAAGAATAACCGCAAAAATCAAAAAGAATTTACCGGCACCGACAACAAATCCAAATATTCTGTCAAGTGGACCGAGTCCACTATAGCTGCTAAGCTTTTTAAACCCATATCCTATAGCCATCATCATAAGCCAAAAAACTGCAAAAGTCAAAACAAAACCGGTAAAGGTTATGGCTGTCGTGTTGGTAAAAGATGGGACAGAGTGACTGATTGTTTTTCCTATGTAGCCACCTAGTCTTGAGGCGACGAAAATACCGCCTATGATGCCGATAAGGCCAAAAAC
>WFMO01000090.1 GCA_015489055.1 Helicobacteraceae bacterium
CAAGTATGTTTTATCTATATTTTCAAGAGTAACTATTACTCCCGCAGCATCTTTTACATGTAAAGATTCTATAATATTTTCTTTGGACATGTCTCCCAGATATATCTCCCGCCCATCAGCCAAACCTCTTTGGACATGATTGATATTGTTGTCAACGATTACATACTCCGCATCTATTTTCTCCAGCTCTTTTACGACATATTTGCCCACAAAGCTATATCCGCACACTATGATATGATTTTTACGACCACCAATATCTTGCAAGCCTGCCTCATCAGAGTTTTGCCTAAAAAAAACAGATATTATCTTATCAATATTTGAGATGATAAAAGGTGTTACAATCATTGAAAGCACAACAACTAAAGACAATATCTGTGCCATATGAAAAGGTAAAATTCCACCAGAACTCGCAAGTGCAAAAATAACAAATGAAAATTCACCTACTTGTGAAATCGCTAAGGCAGTTTTTATAGATGTTTTTTTATTGTTATAAATAATAAAATATATGATAATTGCTTTTACCCCGTATGTCAGTAAAAACAAACCCACAATAATCCAAAAATCTTTTAAGAATAATGAAACATCAATTTTCATACCAACTACTACAAAAAAAGTTCCTAAAAGTAGATTTTTAAAAGGTGCGATATCTGATTCTATTTTACGATAATATTTCGTCTCAGATATCAACATGCCTACGATAAATGCACCTAAAGAGTATGTAAACCCCATATAGTGGGCAAGCAGTGATGCACCCATCACAATCACAAGTACAGAGCCAATAAATAGCTCTTCAAGTTCTGAAGAAACAGAAAGACGAAGCAGTTGCGTAATAACTGTTTTTCCTACTACAAATAAAATTGCCAAAACAATCAAAATACTTTCAAGCGTAAAGATGAGAACATGCAATATATCTGTGCCGTGTTTATGGTTTAAAAAACCTATAAGTATCAAAATGGGTATAACGGCAATATCTTGAAAAATCAAAATGCCAGTAGAGTGCTGTCCGTATGGTGTGTATATATCTTTTGATGCCTTTAAATAGCCAAGCACTACCGCTGTTGATGAAAGTGAGAAAGCTAATGCTATAATTACTGAAGGTACAGCGTCAACTGCAAATATATACCGCGAAACCAAATAGCCTATAGATGCAGTTATGCCCAACTGTAAAATACCATTTACAAAAATAACTCTCTTCATGGTTCTCATTTTTGCAAGTGATATCTCAAGCCCTACCGTAAACATTAAAAATACAATACCAAACTCACCGGCTAGCTGCAATGCGTGCGAATTTGCATATCCTTTTAATCCAAACAGATATGACGAGATAATTCCAGCGGCAATATAACCGATAATTTGCGATATGCCAATCTTTTTTAAGATGATATTTATAACAATTGAAATAGCCAGTGTTGCTACTATATAAAATAAAACTGATTCCATAATCTTCTTTCATATTTTCTAAGCCATTATAGTATATAATCTCAACTAAATTATAGTTGATAGGGATTTGTTTATGACTAGATATATTTTTGTAACAGGAGGGGTTTTAAGTTCCCTTGGAAAAGGGATAACCGCAGCTAGTATCGGCACTTTATTAAAGCACTCAAATATTAATGTAGGTATGTTAAAAATAGATCCATATATCAACGTGGACCCTGGAACTATGAGCCCACTAGAACATGGCGAGGTTTTCGTTACGCAAGATGGAGCGGAAACAGACCTTGATATCGGAAATTATGAAAGATTTTTGGACGCTTCATTTTTAAAATGTAATAATTTTACAACCGGTCAAGTATATTCCAGTGTTATTGAACGTGAACGAAGTGGCGGATATTTAGGACAAACCATACAAGTTGTACCGCATATAGTAGGAGAAATCGTAAAGCGTATCAAAAAAGCAGGCGAAGGAAATGATGTTTTAATCGTAGAGCTAGGCGGTACGGTTGGCGATATTGAGGGTCTTCCGTTTATGGAGGCTATCAGGCAGATGAAACATGATGATGAAGTAGAGGGAACATTTTTTATTCATGTTACGCTCATCCCTTACATAAAGGCTGCCGGTGAGCTAAAAAGCAAGCCCACTCAGCACTCTGTCCAAGAATTAAGACGCATAGG
>WFMO01000091.1 GCA_015489055.1 Helicobacteraceae bacterium
AAGGTGCTATAGGGATAATCACGCAGCCCGTATATGATTTACAAAACGCCAAACTTTTGATAGAACTGACAAAGGAGGTAAATTTAGCGCATCCAAACAAACAAGATGCTACCTTGATTCTTGGTTTATTTCCAATTACAAAACTAAGGACTGCGCAATTTTTAGCTTCACATGTACCGGGTATTAATGTTCCTCAAATATGGCTTGATAAATTAAGAACTGCAAATGCCGTATCTGCAGAAGAAGAGTTTAAGATAGGATTTGAGCTTAGTAAAAATCTTTTTAAGCAAATCAAAGCAATTCATCCAAAAATACATCTAATGACAGCAAACCAATTTGAGCTTGCCAAGCAAATATTAGAATAAATTCGCATGAAAACAGATCAAATCACTCTCAAATCGATATTTAAACTTATACTAGATTCCAAAAAAGAGCTTATCAGCGGGCAGATTATCACACTTCTTGTTATATTGGTCAGTGTTCCAATCCCTTTGATGCTTCCTGCCATGGTCAATGAAGTTGTACTGCACAAACCGGCAGTTATAGTTCATACCATTAATCATCTCTTTGGAAGCGGCAATGCTTTTTATTATATCGCTCTTGTTGCGGCTGTTGTTATATTTTTACGTTTTATCTATTTTGTTTTAGGTATTATTACCACAAAAATATTTACCAAAATCTCCAAATATGTTACTTTTATGATAAGAACAAAACTATTACGACATCTTAAAAATGTTTCAATGAACGAATATGAAACATTAGGAAGCGGGACAATTGCCGCAAATTTGATAACTGACGTAGATACACTGGATAATTTCATACTAACATCTTCAAGTAAACTTGTGACATCTGTCCTAACGCTTGTAGCAGTTGGTGCAGTTATGATAATCATCAACCCATGGCTTGGACTTATGATACTTATCTTACAACCTCTTATTATGCTAGTTAGTAAAAAAATGTCTAAACATGTCGGGAGATTAAAACGAGATGAAAACGCTTCAATTTCCGAATTTCAGGACAATATCAGTCAAACGCTAGATCTCTTTGGACAGATAAAAGCCAGCAATAAAGAGGAGTATTTTTTCAAATCAGCCATTAGTAAAGCCGAAGCAATCAAACAAACCTCCAATGAATACGGATACAAAAGCGTAGCATACGAAAAACTCTCAAATACTATATTTTTAATTATCTTTGAGCTGATACGGGCTTCAGGACTCCTGCTTGTTGTTTATAGCAACCTAAGTATCGGCATGATGCTTGCCATGTTTGGATATATATGGTTTATCATGGCGCCGGTACAAGATATCTTTTCTATACAATACTCATACCAGTCTGCTCTAGCTGCTATTGGGCGACTAAATAAACTGCTTGATTTAAAAACCGAAACAAGCGGTACTGTTTTTGTTGACTCACATAAGCTAGATATCTGTGTTAAAGATTTATATTTTGCCTATAGCGGCGATGATTATATTTTGCGTAATGTCTCACTAGATATACCAAGCGCCGCTAAAATAGCACTCATTGGAGCAAGCGGAAGCGGTAAAACAACTTTGGCTCAGTTAATTTCAGGATTTTATGAAAAAACAAAAGGAGATATCTTTTATAACGGTATAAAAACAGAAGATATAGACAAACACTCACTTAGAGATAAAATATTTTTGATTTTACAGATGCCAATTTTATTTAACGATACTCTCAGGTTTAACATAACTATGGGCGCGACAAATATTAAAGATGACGATATCTATCAAGCGCTTCATATTGCACAGCTTGATGAGATGATAGATACTATGGAGGAAGGCCTAGATACGATAGTAGGACGCCACGGCATTAAACTCTCAGGCGGTCAAAGACAGAGAATGAGTATCGCAAGAATGATAATCGCCGATCCTGATGTGGTTATTTTCGATGAATCCACATCAGCACTTGATTCTAAAACTGAGACAAAACTATATATCGCACTGCTACCTATACTACAAAGTAAAACGGTAATCACCATAGCGCACAGACTAAGCACAGTTAAAAATGCCGATATGATATATGTTTTAAATAATGCTACGATAGTACAACGCGGAACTCATGAGGAATTAAAATCACAAGAAGGTCATTATGCTGATTTTATAAGGCATCAACTGACTTAAGTATTTGTTTGTATAACTTTATTGCTGCTTTAATAATTATTAAGCTATTAAATTTTTAAAGCGGTTCTTGCCTTAACATCTGAACAATTCGCCTCTCCTGATCGGCTATATATTGACTCAAAAAAGTCTCTTGTTGTTTAGTTAGATTGAACTCA
>WFMO01000092.1 GCA_015489055.1 Helicobacteraceae bacterium
ATATATCTGCTTAACACATAACCAATAGCCGTCACACTCTTTTTATCTAACTCTTGTTCATATATTCCTCTGATATCATACTCTCTGTAAATGCTCATACAATGCCTCTAAATAATATTTATTGTCTAAATTATACCATTATATTTGATATTTTAGATAATATTGCTATAATCTATGAATAACAATATTAAATCAGCTTAATTGAAAGATATGCATTTATGAATCGTATTTTAATTGTAGAAGACGATAAGGTCTTAGCGAAGTTATTATCAAAAAAACTAGAAAGTACCCTTACCTTTAAGACAGATATTGCGTATTCACTGCATGAGGCCAGGCTGTTTGTCAAAAAGTATGACTATTTTCTTGCTTTGCTGGATCTTAATTTGCCTGATGCGCCTTATGGTGAAGTTGTTGATATTATGCTTGCTAAAAACATCCCTTCTATTGTTTTGAGTGCTGAATTAGACAGCAAAGTAAGAGCAAAAATTTTACAAAAAGATATTATCGACTATGTAAAAAAAGGTGATATGGACGAACTTCGATACATTATTGCCGCCGTTGAGAGACTTTACAAAAACACCAAGCATAAAGTATTAATTGTTGATGACTCTCTTGTATTTAGAAACACATTAAAAAAAATGGTTCAAAATCTTTTTTTTAATGTTGTAGCGGTTGCAAACGGGCAAGAAGCACTACAGATGCTAAAATCAGACAGTCAAATCAAATTAATTTTAACAGATTATAATATGCCGGATATGAATGGTCTTGAATTAACAAAAAAAGTTAGAAAAATATACTCAAAAAATGAAATCAGTATAATTGCTATATCTTCTGATCATAACGGTGAGATATCCGCTTTGTTTTTAAAACATGGGGCAACAGATTATATCACAAAGCCGTTTTCAAAAGAAGAATTTTCTTGTAGATTAAACAACGCCATAGAAGCACTTGAAAATATATGGACAATTACCAACAGCGCAAATCGTGACTTTTTAACCGGGTTATATAACAGGAGATATTTTTTTAAAGATATGACCGAATATTTTTATAACGCTAAAATTAAACATGAAAATTTTTGTATCGCGATGATAGATATAGATAATTTTAAAAAAATTAACGATACCTTTGGTCATGATATGGGTGATAAAGTTATCATACGCCTTGCTGAGATCTTAGTCCACAACACCAATGAAGGTGATTTAGTATCAAGATTTGGCGGTGAAGAGTTCTGCATTGTTTTAAAAAATATTGAACCGGAGATAGCATTAAAAAGATTGGAAAGAATTAGGACTAAAGTTCAAAAGGCTCTTATATCTAAAGACAATATCGCTTTTACAATCTCAATCGGTGTTTCATTTATACAAGATGATAATCTTGATGAAGCGATTAACATTGCTGATATGATGCTATATAAGGCTAAGCATAATGGAAAAAATATGATTATTGACGATATGGATTTAAGTATTGTGACTTAGAAAATAAAAAAGGATGGGTAAATGAGACTATTAACAATAGCAATCTCTATAATATTAACAATTTTTTTTATCTATTTTGGGTATAAAAACCGTCTGCAGTACAATAAAGCGCAGATCACTTTTAAAACTATAAAAAACACATCTGACATTAAAATACTTCAAGGTAATACCGTCAAACCAGTGGTTTAC
Source organism: Helicobacteraceae bacterium (assembly GCA_015489055.1). Lineage (GTDB taxonomy): Bacteria > Campylobacterota > Campylobacteria > Campylobacterales > Sulfurimonadaceae > Hydrocurvibacter. Next base: position 1,665 of record WFMO01000092.1, read on the forward strand.
AGCTCAGTTATTTCACTACAACACCTCCCTGTTTCAAAAAAGAAAAAAGCTTTCGTGTCTATTATATTACCGTCTATTTTACTTATAAAGCAAGAGATAGATATAAGGCGTGAAAGAGTCAAAGCAATTTCAACCAAATATATACAAACTAAAAAAGATAAAAAATTTTTGAGCAATCTTTTACGAAAGTACAATGCAAAAAATACAACTCTGCTTTTAAAAAAGATGGTTATGCCTCCAAATAGTTTGATTATAGCTCAAGCTGCTATAGAGAGCGGATGGGGAACATCAAAATTTTTTGTAAAAGGAAATAATGTTTTTGGTATGTGGGCATACAACCCGAGATTTGAAAGCTTAAAAGCATCCGGCACACAACATGGCAGGCACGTTCATGTCAGAAAATATAAAACAATCCAACAATCAATCTACAGCTATCTTCTAACTTTAGCATCAAACCCACTCTACAAAAACTACAGGCAAATGCTTCAAACCACAGACAATCCATACAGCCTTGCCAATAAACTGTTAAAATATTCTCAATTAAGAGAAGTTTACATAAAGAGATTAAAACGAATTTTACGCACAAACGACTTAACGCAATATGACGACTATCATCTTTCTATGTACTAAGCACGGTTTTTATAGAGTATCTTAGATCTTCATCAATGTTATCCATGGATGTTAGCATCCATCTAAGATAGCCGGCATCTTCTTTTGCAATGTCTGCTAAATCTTTACCCTTATATTTACCAAACTTAAATGTTTTAATAAACACAGGTTCTTTTGTGAGCTGGGTCATCTGCTCAACAGGATTTAGTTTGGGAAACTTATCTTTAACGGCTTGTTTTAGTTTGCTAAGAAACAACTTTAATATCAAAACATCACCCAACGCGTCATGAGCCTGTAGCTTAACACCCCATCTTGATGCCTCTTGCTGCTCTTGCTTATAAATACCTAGTTTATATCTAAAATACTGCAATCTATATGCTTTCTCATCTTCATACACATGTTTAGCGCATCTTAAAGTATCTATTAGTTTCATCTTAAGAACAAACTCCTCTTTAGCTAACATTGCTAAATCAAACGGAGCATTATGGATTATCATATAATTATCAGGCGTATTTAATTCACAAAGTTTTTTATATGCTTTTGTGTCTTTGCATTTGGATTTATCTTGGAGCTTATCGGGCGTGATATGATGTACTTCCATAGCCTCTATAGATACCGGTATATCAGGCTTGCAAAAATCCTCATATACTTCAATTTCCCTGCCGTCTAAAACGAAAAAACCTAATTGTATTATACGATCACTCTCTGCAATTCCTGTTGTTTCTGTATCTAGTATGATAAACTTTGCCATTAATTTACCTTCAAATATGGATCTAAAACATAACTCTTTAAAGCTTCCAAGTATCGCTCATCTATCTCTATTTCAAGATAAATCTGATGCATGTGATGTAAAATTTTATAGTTACAAAAAGTCAAAATTAGATTTGAGTACCGTTTAGTATTAAATTCAAAATACTCAAGCAAAATCGGCTCTGTTAAGTCCATAAATATAGTCAATAACTTACTAAGAGAATCATCTTTATCACTAAAACCAAATAAATCGTAAAATTTATTTACAGGCTCGAAAATATAAGGATCACGCCCGTTGCTAAGATATGTACTGTATAGTGATTGCGCTAACACTTTCGTGTTTTTTGCAACCGGCTTTTGTATGAGATCTTTTTTTGTAACTATCATATATACGCTTTTTAGTTTAATTGGTATTATATCACAATTGCATATTTAGGTAGTTTAGACATTAATTTAAAACTTTTGATTTTGCAAGCGCTTCTTTAATTTCATCAGTTGAGACATCACCGCTTAAAAGAAGCTCTACTTCGCCGTCTTTACCTGAAATTTCCATATTTTGAATTTTTTGTTTTGTTTCATCGCTCATGCATTCACACTTTCCTTTTTGACAATTATCTACCATTGACACTATATTGTCTTTTTTAACTTCTCCGATAAAAGAGATGTTTACACCTTGTGCTACTTTTTCAACTGTCTTTTGCATAATTTATTCCTTCTGTCATATTTACAGTAAAAGTATAGCGGAATTTTGTTAATATATCAATATATCTTGATATATCTTATACAGCCTTAGTTATGGTATAATTATTTATGGAAAAATTTTTAAAATCAGTATCGGCACTAAATGATGAAACAAGAATTAGATTGCTTCGCTTTATAGATGATAACGGGGCTATGTGCGTTTGTGAGTTGCAAAATGCATTTAATATGATACAGTCTCGCCTCTCCCGTCATCTAAAAATATTAAAAGATGCAGGTTTTTTACAAGTACAGCGCAAAGGTACATGGGCATATTATTCTATCAGCCACTCTTTGGATAAATTTCAAACAGATGCCTTATCCCAAATAAAAACATTGACAATAGATTCGCTGCCCATATATGCTGCTAATAAATGTGGTACGTAATGATTCAAAAAGCAAAAATTATTTTTCATGATGCAAAACTTCTTATATTAGGATTTTTAGACAAGGAGTTGACGCTTTTTGCAGCATCTCTTAGTTTTTATACAATTTTTGCCATTATCCCGCTTTTATTGATAGTTTTAAGTCTTATAACATCTCTGCCGAGCTTTAGCGCACAATACCATGATATAAGATTGTTTATTTTTTCAAATATTATGCCCGGCAACTCTGAGGCAATCATGAAATATATAGATGGATTTTTAAAAAATTCCGTTCAGATGGGCGTTATCAGCTTTGTGAGTGTTTTGGTTGCGTCACTTTTATTTTTTCAAAACTTTGAATATATTGTAAATAAGATATTCAATGCACCAAAAAGAACGATATGGGAATATATCACGGTTTACTGGACATTAGTCACTTTAACGCCGATTGCCTTAGGGTTATCTTTTTTTGTATCAAGCAAACTGGCTGCTTTTTTAGGGGAGAGTCAATTGCTTGCATGGATAAATCTGTTAAAATTTTTCTCATATTTAATTATATGGGCACTATTCTTTTTAATATATCAGATCTCTGCCAATACAAAAATAATGCCTAAAGCCTCTTTGGTTGCGTCGTTTATCGTATCATTGGTTTTTGTCAGTGCAAAAACCCTTTTTGTGTATTATGTACTGCACAATAAAACATACACCACGATGTACGGTTCATTTTCTATTATAATATTTTTATTTTTATGGATATATATCTCATGGATCATATTTATATATGGCATGAAACTATGTCACATACTTGATACAATATATAAAGAAAAAAAGGGCAAACAGATTCAAACAGTAAAAGAAGACCCTAAATCTAACAGCCAAAAGTGACAGCGCTACATGTAAATAAAAACTATATCCACTTATACTTATAGTTTGAAAATGACCCCCAAGTGCCAACAACTTTAAAAGCAGATTATCAAATATATCTCCAAAACCAAACAGATGCGCTACAATGCTAGCTGGATAAAATATCGTAAAAAGCTCTGTCCATATAACAGAGAGTGGATTATAAATTGAAAAGATATGAAAAAAATAGATAGAATACGGCAACATCATAAGATATACAAATAGGGGTAAAAGAAAAAATATGTATATTTTGTTTAAAGATTTAAAATATTGTAAAAATAAAAAGATGTAAAATACACCTGCAACCGAGAGCCAAAAACCAAGACTCAAAAGCAGTACAGGATAAAAAGCCACCAATAGCGCAATTGTCACAAACAAAGTTTGCATAGATACCACTTTAATACCTCTGTCATATAAAATATATCCTATAACAAGCATAAAAAATGAGCGAATTAATGACGGTGTAAACCCTAAAAACCAAACATACCAAAATAAACAAAGGGCTACCATAATAAAGATATCACGATTTACATGCCTGTATGAAAAAAATCTGTTATGTAAAGGTTTATACAACAATCCGATAATAAAAAACAAAACAGCACTCAAAACGCCTAAGTGAAAACCGCTGATTGCAAGTAAATGACTAATGCCAAGAGCTGAGAATCTACGTCTTAAAAGCTTGCTTTGCGCATGTGCGGTAAACATGGCCTCATACATCATTGCAATGTTTTGATTTTGATGTTGCGCGGCTATAAGATAGTTTAATTTTTCTTTAAAACTATTGTTGACTCTAATGTTTATAATTTTCGTTTTTGCATAAAAACCACTGAGATACTCAATAAATGTCAAATGATTTAAAATTACTTTAACAGTAACATTATCACCTATGATTTTACCAATATATACACCTTTAGAAGTATAAAAAACAATCCCGTTTTTACTTTTTAACTTTAAAATATAATACTCGTGCAAATGTTTACTTTTTTTATACTGGCTTTGTACTTTACATGTAAGGATATTTGGCTCAATAGACAAAAACTGAACATACCGATAATAATAAATGGAGATAGATATTATAAAGATTGCGCACAAAACTGCCAAAAAGATAAAAATCTCACGTCCGCGAAATAGCTCTACGCGCTCAATCATATTTTAAATCGGAGGCATTGAGATAGTATCTACACTCATGTCAGCTGATTTTATATCAACATTTTCATATGTAATTTTAGTGCCTACTACGTGGTCAACAAAGCGGGTAAGTTTCTTTTGAAAAGTTAGCTTCACATGACCCGTAGGACCATTTCGCTGTTTACCGATTATAATCTCAGCTTCCTCTTCATCTTTTTCTATATATGTAGAAGTAAATTCTTTACCTTCGCTCTTAGCGGCTTTTTCACGCTCTTTTTCCTCTTTATAAAGATAAACATCATCACGATAAACAAACAAGATGATATCTGCATCCTGCTCAATCGAACCTGACTCACGTATGTCACTTAGCATCGGACGCTTATCATTTCTTGATTCTAAGCCTCTGTTTAACTGGGATAAGGCCACTATCGGAATCTCAAGCTCACGAGCGAGCATTTTTAGACCACGTGAAATTTCACTAACTTCTATATGGCGATCCTTACCGCTTGTGCCGCTCATAATCTGAAGATAATCAATAACTGCTATCTCTATCTCAGGGTGTTTTGTTTTTAATTTTCTAAGTTTTGAGCGGAGTTGGTTAATATTTAAAGAGCCATGATCATCTACAAACAATTTTGCGCTATTCATGCGCTCAACCGCATTTGCAAGTCTGCTCCATTCATCATCATTCAAATCTCCGACACGGAGCTTTTGCAGATATATGGAGGTTTGAATACTAAGAAGCCTCAACATCAACTGTTCAGCCGGCATCTCAAGTGAAAAAAACGCAACTCCTTTACCCTGGTTTATAAGTTTATTGACAGTATTTAAGGCAAAGCTTGTTTTTCCCATAGCAGGGCGGGCTGCGATAATGACCAAATCTCCTTTTCCAAAGCCTGTAGTCATTTTATTTAACTCATTAAAGCCAGTATCGACACCCACCAGCGTTGAATTGCCACGCGCTTTCATCTGCTTAATATACTCCATCGTATCGTAAGTGATAGTCGGGGAGTCCTTAAAGTCACTTGTTTGTGAATCTTGAGTTATGTCGTAGAGCTTTTTCTCAACTAAATTTACCACCTCATCACCTGGCAATTGCTCTTCTAATGTGACACGTTTTATCTCTGTCGTTAGTGTTAAAAGCCGTCTTTTTAAAGACTTTTCTTTCACTTCATCAACATAAGCTTTGATATTGGCAATTGGATTGGCAGTTAAAATATCAAGCATTACCTGCTCGTCAAATTTTTTTACTTTTAAAAGTTCCTGCTTTAAAAACTCTTCATCAATAGGGTCATCTTTTCTCGTTAAAGACAACATAGCTTTAAATATCTCTTGATGAGAAGGCAGGTAAAAATCGTCATACTTTAAAATAGATTCAAGTTCATCAAACTGCTCTGGATCAAAAATAATGGAGCTTAGTATCGATTTCTCAAAAGATAAGTTATAAAGATTATTTTCCATCTGCCGCCATCTTTTCAACCTCTTGCACAAAACACTCAACAAGCTCTTCTTCATCGAGATTTGCGACAACCTCGCCTTTAACCATCACCAGCCCCTTGCCCTTACCGTACGCAATAGCAACATCCGCATGTTTTGCCTCACCAATGGCATTTACCACACACCCCATCACTGAGACATCAAGAGGAGTTTTTATATGTGCCGTTCTTCGCTCAATTTCTGCAACTGCGCTAACCAAATCAGCTTCTATCCGTCCGCATGTAGGACACGAAATGATATTTAACCCCTCAGCGGCAACTCCGCTGTCTTTTAAAATAGCGCGCCCGACTTTTATCTCATCTTCAAGCTCTCCGGTTATAGAAACACGTAAAGTATCCCCTATGCCCTCCATTAAAAGCGTACCTAGCCCGATAGCACTCTTTACCGTTGCATGAAAAACGGTTCCAGCTTCCGTTACGCCTAAATGAAACGGATAGCGGTTTGTTGGGCGAAGCATTCTATATGCTTCGACCGTTCTTTGCACATCGCTGGCTTTTAAAGAGATTTTGATATCATCAAAACCCAAATCTTCTAAGAATTTGATATTATATTCAGCAGAAGTAACCATGGCTTTAGCAGTAGGTCCATATTTATCATCAAACTCTTTTTCCAAACTACCTGCGTTAACACCTATACGAATAGGCAAATTTCTCTCTTGACAAGCTTTTACAACCTCTTTTACTTTCCATTTTGAGCCGATGTTGCCCGGATTTATTCGTATGCAATCAACCACCTCAGAAGCGATTAATGCCAGCTTATGATTAAAATGAATATCGGCAACAAGCGGTAGAGATATCCCTTGTTTTATCTCCTTTAGCGCCAAAGCATCTTCCATATCTGGTACGGCAACACGCACAATATCACATCCCGCAAAATGCAGTCTGTTTATCTGCTCTATGGTGCTTTTAATATCTTTTGTGTCTGAATATGTCATCGACTGCACGCTAATTGGCGCATCACCGCCTACTGCAACATTACCGACATATATTTTTTTGGTTTCAAATCTTTTTATCATAAACAGATAATATCTATATTGGTCTAAAAAAATGCTTTAAGCATCTACCCGTAAATAAAACTAAAAATACAAACTCCATCAAGAAAAATCAATAGGATCCATATCTATTTGCGCCATGCTATGCTTACATGCCGTAACTGCTTTGATGATATCCGTACTTTTATCACTCCTTAGTAGAATATTGAACCGATATTTACCGCCTATCATAAATATAGCGCACTCTCCCGCTCCAATCATCTCAACATCTTTAAATCTGCCAAGTTCTTGCACCATCTGCCCCATAGCTTCCTTGGCTTTTAGGCCATTTTTATGTGCAAATGTTATGCGGC
>WFMO01000093.1 GCA_015489055.1 Helicobacteraceae bacterium
ATCTTGCTACTCCTATGTAGCAAGATAAATAACCTTAAATACTGATGCTTCAGTAGGAAATGAGCCTTGAGATTTTATTTTTTTGGTGTTCATTTTTATCCCTCACTTTTCTTATTCTTATTTTATCTTATCGAATAAGAATGTTGTATTAAATGGTTTGTTTATTAGAGACATTGTATATGCCTATGGTAAGGTATATAAACGGTGGGTATGTTATTGATGTAGATTTCAGAGAAGAGAATGAGCCTACTGCAAACGAAAACCTAGAGTTTCTAAAACAGTGTGAACTACAGCTTCCCTTGGGAAGAAAGTTTGATAGATTTTGAGCAGATAACGCATCGTATCAAGCTGAAATATTTAACTACTGTGAAGAGAAAAAGATACTCTTTAGTGTTACAGCTAAAAAGAATATAAATGTGTTTGAATCTATCAAAAATATCAAAGATGAAGATTGGCATGCTTTTTCAAAAAGAGAGAAAGTTGCAGAGTTTATCCATACTATATAAGATACTGATAATGCCTTTAGAATGAATGAGGAGTTTACAAAACTATTTCAAAGTATATGACAGGAAGCTTATGAAGAGAATTTGCAATAACAATAGATTTAAACTTCAAAAAGTTAAGAATGGAGATACTGAAATTTATTCAAACAAAAGAGGCATGAGTAAACTGTAAATCTTGCACAAAAATTGAAAAATTCAATACAAACAGAGTCAAAAATATGTAAAGTATGATTTAACAGCCTACAAAGGTGCTTTTGGATTCAAACAAAAATGAGTTTTTTATGAATTTAGAGGTGTGGATAATGTTATGGAATTATTAGGATTTATAAGTATTAGGAAACTTTTTTATAATTTTTGATATAATTTCTGGCTATTTTGTGGCATGAGGATAATTTTGAAAACAAGGCAATATTCAATAAAAGTATTTGAGATAGAATTAGTAGATGAAGGAAAATTCATCGCTTTTTTTGAAAAAAATTATCAATTTTTTCAAAATCATCTCATTGTTATTAATGGAAAAGAAAACAAACAAATAAAAGAGTACCTAAACTCTAAAGAACTTAAACATGTATTCAATTTAACACTACCAAAAAGAGTTTCAGATAAGAGTGTCAATCCTCCAGTTCCTACTCCTCGAAAGACAACTGAAAAAGTACAAACAAATTTAAAGGTTATAGATAAACTTATTCGAAGCGGACAAGAGCTTAAAATTGATGGGGATTTATTACTTCTAAATCGAGTGAATAGTGGAGGAACTATAATTATTAATGGAACTCTCATTATTATACAGATTGTAGATGGTTCTATACGATGTAATGGAAACTTCATGATGCTTCAAGCATCACATAAAGCAAACATTGTTTTTCATGATGTAGAAGTAGATAACAAATATCTGCAAGACAAACTTAAAAAGGTTGAATTGATTAATAATGAAATCGTTATAACACCTGTATTAAAGGAGACAAGTTGGGTATAGTAATAGCAGTAATTAGTGGCAAAGGTGGTGTTGGAAAGACAACGACCACAGCAAATATTGGACTAGGCATCGCACAAAATGGAAAATCTTGTGTCGTTGTTGATTTCGATATAGGGCAAAGAAATTTAGATATGCTTCTTGGTCTTGAGAACCGTGTTGTCTATGATATGGTTCATGTAATGGATGAAAATATCTCTATAAAACAGGCACTTATCAAAAGTAAAATGAGTCCAAATCTCTCATTTTTGGCTGCTTCACAAACAAAAGATAAATCGGTCCTAGATTCTGCTAAAATTAATAAATTGATAAGTTCTCTTAAAGAAGATTTTGATTTTGTTATTCTTGATGCACCTGCTGGGATAGAGAGCGGATATGAGCATACGATAGAATTTGCTGATCGTGCTATTATTGTTGTGAATCCGGAAGTTTCATCTATCAGAGATTCAGATAGAGCTATTGGAATTTTAGACTCAAAAAGTCAAAAAGTGAAAAATGGAGAGGATGTGGAAAAATATTTAATTATCAATAGAATAAATCCACAAATGGTTCAAAGCGGGGAAATGCTTAATAGTGAAGATATTCTGGAAATTTTAAGTATTCCACTTTTAGGAAAAATTCCTGAAGATAAAGCTATTATTGATGCTTCAAATCAGGGAAAGCCAATTGTACTAAATGAATCCTCTTCTGCGGGACAGGCATATAAAAGAGTATCGGCAAGACTATGCAATGAAAAGGTTGATTTTGTGGATGTGGAGACTTTTAATCGTGGTTTTATGCAAAAAATTAAGGAGATATTTACATAATGTTTCCTTGGTTTAAGAAAAAAAGCAGTGCAAAAACTGCAAAAGACAGACTAACAATAGCAATAATGGCAGATAGAACAAATAATACTTTTCCGTTTATTGAAGATTTAAAAGCTGAAATTATAGAGGTTGTCAAAAAATATATCGATGTTAAAAAAGTTCATATACAAAAAGAAAATCATGAAGGTATTGAAGCACTTTCTATTGACATTGAATTAGATAAAAAATAATCATTTAGTCCGATCCATAAAACAGACATGATATTTACTAAACAAAGAGCATTATGACAAAAGAAGAAACAGTATAACTTTGCAAGAATGATCCAAAAGCAGCTGCTAAGATGATTTTTATGGTAAAAAAGTTTCAAAAGTCGGTAACCTTACAATGGACACGCATCAAAAAGTTGGAAGAAAAATTGGCTTAATGAAAAATTTGGGCTTCTAAATAATTATTATTTTTTATAAGATACATAGAATCATCGATCATCTTTATTTTAAACTTTTAGTAAATCTATGATGAATTTTGAATAACTTTTTTATAGGAGAAAAATAAGATAAGCTTACATCGTGGTTCGAGCAAAAGGTTGAAGTTGGATTTAGTTAATTATAAGAAAAAGTAGAAAATTATGTATCAGTTTTTTTAATTAAGTTGTTTAAATCCATGCTTAAAATATGGGAGTCTAAAGGATTAAACATATTCTATCTCCCGTCATACTCTCCACAATTAAATCCCATTGAACAACTTTAGAAATTTATGAAGTATTATTGGATTGAATTCGATGCTTTCAAGTTTGTCAAACATATGCTCAATTATGTTGAAAAAGTTCTTATTGGATATGGAAATAAATATGAAATTAAATTTGCTTATTTACTTAAAATGTTGATCAAATAAATCCATAAGCAGTTTATTTGATTTGCAGTTTTATATCTGCCTTTATTTAAGTATTTTAAAACCCTTTTTGTCGTAATATTGGTTATTGGTACTTAAATGAGAGAATATGATTTTACATTTAGATTTAGACTGTTTTTTTGCGGCTGCGCATCGTATTGATAATCCACATTTAAACAATATACCTATTGCAGTAGGGGGAAGGAGCAACCTATCCATTTTTGATAAATCTAAACAAACAAGACAACTCTCCAGTGTTAAAGGCGCATTTACAAGCTCGATTCTCAGCACACAGGATAATACATCTTTTAAAGAGTATTTTATCGATAAAAATGGTAAAGTCAGGGGTATAATAACCACATCAAGTTATGAAGCAAGAGCATTTGGAGTTAAAACTGCCATGAGTGTCGCAGAAGCTTTAAGATGGTGTCCTGAACTTATAGTAATTCCACCAAATTATCCTCTTTACCATAAATTATCACACATGTTAAAGCTTTTGCTTGAAAAAGAGATGCCAAATGTTGAACAATTTTCTATTGATGAGTTTTTTTGCGATGCAACGGGATTGATTGATGACAAGGACATAAAACACTACGCAATAGAGTTAAAGCAAAAAATCAAGGATGAATTAGAACTGCCAATATCTATTGGTATAGCTAAAACCAAATGGATTGCAAAACTAGCCACCAACGATGCCAAACCAAATGGAGTGATGTTTGTTCATCCATCGAGAGTCGATGATTATATTCATAATAAGCCAATAAAAGAGTTTTGTGGGATAGGCAAGAGTTACCAAGATAAGCTACACGCCAAAGGAATAAAAACATTAGGACAAATAAAATCCAAGAAGGAGCTTTTATATTCTTGGGGTAAATTTGGAAGACAGCTTTATCATCGAGTAACTGGTACTGATAATGAAAAAGTATCTACGTATAAAACATCAAGTCAATCATTAAGTTTAGGCAGAACATTTGATCCAGAGTTTAATCGCAAAGAGATAAAAAGAAGAATTACTATACTTTGTAGACATTTATCGTTTATAGCACTTAAAAACAATCATAATCCAATGACATTTTCATTAAAACTTAAATATCAATATGGAGATAAAGCAAAAGATAGCTTTAGCTCAAATAGAACATTTACAGAACAACATTTTAAAGAAGAGATGACAAAAATATTTATGCGTATAGATAAGCATATATCCCATGCTATCGTGCAGATAAATATCACACTATCAAATTTTCAGGAAAACAAACCGACAACTTTAGATCTATTTACGCTTAATGAAGACAATAAACAAAAAAAGATAACAGAGTCTTTGCAAAAGCTAAGAAGTAAATTTGGCGTAGATATTATAAAAAGTGGTGGAGAGTTGTGAGACCGTAAAATAAACTGTGTAAACCCACCTTTTATCCTATAATCACTTTGTATATTTTGACATAATTTCACTAAAAAATATACAAAGTTGAGGACGAGGTACTCCTTAAGGGTATAAATTTTATACCAATTTCTACTTCGCCCCTTACCAACTTATAGGCAAAAAAGCAGAGGTATGGTCTGGTGCAAAAATTGTAACAATTACTTATGAGGGGAAAACAGTAGCTACACATCCTAAACTACTTCTAGCCATCTTTTTTCAGAGCAGACTGGATGAGTATTTGGAGCTGTAACTAGATGTTACTTTTGGTAGCTAACAAAGAATTTTTTACAGTCTCGTTTCCCCTTTAAATTTTATCAAACAAGCAAAAATTTAAAAAGCGGTAAAACGATTATCTTTTTAGTATTAACTACTATCTCATTCTCTTCATCTTTTGTTATAAGATAAGCACTATCAAGATGAAAATACCCCATCGCTTCTATAAGTCCATTTATCTCTCTTTGTTTCGTTTTTTCATCTTTTAACTCATAGCTTACATTAATTAAAACTTGTTTACCATCTATCTTGGCATAAAAATCAACCTCTTGTTTTTGTTTGAAGTAGTAAACCTCTTTTGTTTGCCTTCTAAGATGCAAAAAAACAACATTTTCATATAACTTACTAAAATCTTCACTGATTGCATAGTCATAAATCTTTTTAAATCCACTATCAATAGCATATATTTTTTTTGGGTTTCTTTGCTCCTCTTTGATAGAGTTTCTATATATTGGCATACTAAAAAGTGCATAAGCATCTTCAAGATGTGAGATATACTCAAAAATAGTATCTTTTGAGAGTTTAAAACCTTGTGATTTAAACTCATTGTAAAGTTTTGTGAAACTTACAAGTGTTGCTATATTCGTAAAGCAGTATTTTGTGAGGTGTTTGAGTAAACTTCTATTTTTGAGGTTGTATCTATCTACAATATCTTTGTAAATGATAAGTTCTAAATAATCACTGAGTATTTTTCTTGATATTGTACTCTCTTCATCTATAGTCTCTGCAAATCCTCCATCTACAAGATAATG
>WFMO01000094.1 GCA_015489055.1 Helicobacteraceae bacterium
CTGATAATACTGCACTTTGCAAGTGTGGGAATGTAGGTCGCTGCCTAGCTATTGGATTTTATATCTGTCTTATGCTGTTTCTTTTTTAATTCTTTTTAATTATTCTTATTTATTCTTTGTTTGATTTATGTTTTTGTTGTTTGATTTATATGTTTTATCAATAAGTTGAATGTTGTCTGATTTTTTATTAACTTTAATTGATGTACAATATCATAATGATGATACATCTCCTTATGCTATAATATGTATTTTATTAAGGTGATATAATATGGATGTAATTTTATTGTTTAAAATATTGTTAAAAAGAAAAAGTGAGACACCTGATGATGGTGGTATTTTAGACTTAATTGAGGAATATTTATCTGATTTTCAGGCTATTAGACTGGATTGTTATAATGTTAAAAATTTATTTCTGTATAAAAAATTTTCATCTGGTCCTCACCTTTGTTTTGCGGGTCATGTCGATGTTGTACCTGCCGGTGATAATTGGCAATTTCCTCCTTACCAGGCCGTAGAGGATAGTAATTATATTTATGGCAGAGGCGCACAGGACATGAAAAGCGGAGTTTCTGCTTTTGTGCAGGCTGTTAAAGAAACTAGAAAATATACCGGAACATTGTCTTTATTGTTAACGTCTGATGAAGAAGGTGATGCTAAATATGGTACGCAAGAGGTGTTAAAATATCTGAAGGTTCATGATCTTATGCCTGATAGTTGTATTGTTGCTGAGCCTACATGCGACATTATATTCGGAGATACCATTAAGGTCGGCAGACGCGGTTCTATTAATGGTTTGATAACGTTACATGGGAAGCAAGGGCATGCTGCTTATCCGCAAAAGGCTATAAACCCTATACATCAAATCTCAGAAATTTTGCATAATATTGCAGGTGTAAATTTAGATAACGGTGATGAGTATTTTGCACCTAGTAAACTGGTTATTACAGATATCCGCTCAGGAATGGAGGTAACTAATGTAACTCCCGATAGTTTAAAGATGATGTTTAATATACGCAACTCTACAAAAACAACACAAGAATCGGTAAAAGCTTTTATTGCCAAAGAATTTCAGAATTTAAACTATTCTTTGAGCTTGACGCAAAGTGCTTACCCATTTATAACAAGCACAGATTCAAAAATTGTTAAAGACCTGCATAATGCTATATATAGCATTATGAATACGGTGCCTGAGTATTCTACTGCAGGCGGCACAAGTGATGCTCGTTTTATAGCAAAATATGGTATAAATGTAATAGAGTTTGGCGTTAAAAATGATACAATTCATGGTGTTGATGAACGAACCACAGTAGATGAAGTTGTAAAACTTTACAAGATATTTAAAAGATTAATAGATACATACTAAGGAAATACATGAAATATGTTCAAACAAATAAAGCACCATCAGCTATAGGTCCATATTCTCAAGCTGTAGTTGTCGGTAATATGGTTTATACATCAGGTCAGATTGCCCTGACTTGTGATGGCATTATGTTGGCGTCAGATATAAAACTGCAAACAAAACAGGTTATAAGTAATCTGCGGGCGGTATTACAAGAAGCAGGAAGTGACCTAAGCAAAGTAGTAAAGACAACAATTTTTTTAAGCGACATGGATAATTTTTCTACGGTAAACAATATCTATGAAAAAGCATTTGGTAACCATAAGCCCGTTCGTTCTACAGTTGCTGTGAAAACATTACCTAAAGAAGCATTGGTTGAGATTGATGCCGTAGCTATTATCATAGACTAAGTGTTTTATTTTTACTTAAGTAGTAACACCATATAATTGCATAAATGACTGATGGTCAGTCATTGGATAAAGAGGTTGATGTAATGGCTAATATCAAGAAGATTTTACCTATGTTGATTTTTATTTTATTGCCAAGCTTTTTATTGGCAGATAATTTAAAAGATTTACTTGTTTATGCAATGCATAATAATAACGTAATACTATCAGATATTTTTGGGCAAAAAGCTATGCTTAAAAATGTTGCATCTGCAAAAAGCAGTTTGTTTCCGACTATACACCTTGGAGGTAAATACACAAGACTAGATCAGAGATCTCCATATAGGCCGGGAGATGTTTATACAGGATCTATTACAGCAAAATATACTGCTTATGACGGTTCAAAACGCAAAAGTACTATAGCGCAACAGTTGCAGCAGGCAAAATCATTAAAATTTGATACACTGGCACAAAAAAAGCAGTTGCAGTTTACTATAGTTAAATATTACTATCAAATAAAAAGTTTGGTCGCCACTAAAAAAGCATACGAAGAAGCCTGTAAAGATTTGAAAGCCGAGCTACAAAGAGAAAAAAAGCTCTATAAAATAGGCATGGTAACATATAACAATGTGCAAAGCATACAAGCTGCTTTAAGTAATGATATTTACAACATTAGTTCAACAAACTATCAGATTGTAAGGACAAGAAAAATGTTGTTCTTACAGATAGGAAAGAATGTGACAAAACTTCAAAGTTCTGTTATTGAGCCCCCAAAAAATATTCAAGCTACACCCAATAATACGATTAAAGCATTACAAAGTAGTGCAAAAGCACTGTCTTATCAGGCACAAAGTATTGATTCTGCATATAAACCTACTGTCAACATAACGGATACTTACAGTCTAAATGGATATGGTAGATATGATGCTTATCATCCAGAGGGTCAAACCAACCAAAATCAATTACTTATAGCTATTAATTTTTTAATCTTTGATGACGGAGCCATTCAACAACAAAAAGATGCTATTTTATTGCAAAAGAGCGCATTACAATACCAAATAGTACAGGCTAAAAAAACTCAAAGTATCAATGTAGAATTAGCCCGCTTAAATATTCAAACAATTAAGCACCAAATTATAAGTTCCAAAAATGCGTTGATGTCCGCACAAGGAGCATATAGTATAGTAACTAAAAAATATCAAGTAGGAAGTGTTGATTATGTAACTTATCTTGATGCATTATCTGTAAAGACCACCGCAGAGTCTCAATATAAACAAGCACTCAATAATCTACAAATCGCATATGCTAATTATTATTTTCAAACCAATAAAAATATCCAGGAGTATATTAAATGAAAAACTTTAAACAAGCATTGCATGTAAGCATATGTCTAGTGTGCTTTATCTCTTTTGCCCAAGCAAAAAAGATAAAGCACACTTTTCATATGGTACCTAAGGTTGATGTATATATTGTTCAAAAGCCAACAAATTTACCAATTCATGTGCAATATCCCGCATTTGTCGCCCCATACAAAACAGCTATGGTTGTATCCAGAGCATCAGGGATACTAGAGAAAAAGTATTTCAAATCAGGTCAATATGTAAAAAAGGGAGTGTTGTTATATAAAATACAAGACGATCAATACAAGGCATTATATGATGCTTCGTATGGAAGCATGCTTATGGATAAAGCGGTCTTAACCAATGCTTTAAAAAACTGGAATAGAGTGAAACAGCTTTTTGCTGTAAAAGCAACATCAACGGCGGCTAGAGATAATGCATATTATGCATATCAAGAAGCTAAAGCAAGGTTGATTGTAGCTAAAGCAAATATGCAAACGGCAAAAATTAACTTAGGCTATACTGATGTCCGTGCACCAATTAGCGGTGTTGTAGGTTTAAAAAGGGTAGATGTGGGCAACTTGGTCAGCGCAACCCCGCCAACGAATCTTATTGAAATAACACAAAACAAGAAAGTATATGTTAATTTTTCTATGCCCATGAGTGATTATATAAAAATTAAACAACATATATGGAACGTTCACGTGCCTTACTTCAAAGCGACGCTAGAGGTTCACGGCAGGATTATCAAAGAAATCGGTATTGTAGATTTTATTGATACAAATATTAATAAGGCGACTTCTACAGTTAAAATGCGTGCAGTATTTAATAACAGTAATAAGTATCTTATGGCTGGAGATTTTGTTCACATTTATCTTGTAGGTATAATTCAGCGTAATGCAATTAAAATTCCACAAAAAGCTGTTTTACAAAATCCTCTGGGAACGATAGTTTTTATTGTAGATAATGGTCATGTGCAAGCAAGGCCTGTTGTGTTGGGGCGTACTAGTGGCAACTATTTTTTGCTTAAAAGTCATACGCTATCACCCGGTACTAAAGTTATTGTTGATGATTTTTTCAGATTAAAACCAGGCAGTAAAGTTTTAGTAGATAAAATAGTTAATCATTAAAGGCTGTAAATGTTTTCAAGATTTTTTATCAATCGACCGATTTTTGCTACTGTTATTGCTATTTTAATAGTAATTGCAGGGCTTTTATCGCTTAGGCTTCTGCCAGTTGAAGAGTATCCGACTATAGCTCCACCGCAAATTTCAGTGCAGGCTGTATATCCTGGTGCCAATGCTCAGACGTTAGTCAAAACTGTAGCATCGACACTAGAAGATTCGATTAACGGTGTGAAGAATATGATTTATATGACTTCAACTGCATCTCCAAGCGGAATATTAAATATTAGTGTTGTATTTAAAGTCGGAACTAATATAAATCAGGCAAAAGTTGACGTTAACAACAGAGTTCAGTTAGCATTAGGTAAATTGCCTTCTGCTGTTAGCAGACAAGGGATAAGTGTTCAGGAAAAATCACCGGATATATTGAAGTTTTTTGCATTTACATCTAAAAATGATATTCATAGCAGAACATATATTTCCAATTATCTCTCTGTAAATCTTCTTGATAGTCTAAAGCGGATCCATGGAGTTGGAGATGTCGAAATCTTTGGTGAGCGTGATTATGCGATGCGTATTTGGCTTAATCCGGAAAAATTAGCCTTTTATGGTCTTACGCCTTCAAATATAATTACTATCATTAATAGTCAAAATGCACAATACGCAGTAGGCTCAATAGCAGCTTCTCCTATGACACGTATTGAACCTTTTACCTACTCTATCAGTACCCAAGGAAGACTAAAAACTGTCAAGCAGTTTAAAAATATTATATTAAAAACTAACCCTGATGGTTCAACACTTAGGCTAGGAGATATAGCTAAGATAAAGTTGGGATCAGATTCGCATGGTATTGAGGCGCAATTAAATGGTAATCCGATGGTTCCTGTTGCTATTTTTTTATCTCCAGGAGCAAATGCTTTAAAAGTATCTACCGCAGTTGATGCAAAAGTAAAAGCATTGTCTAAAAAATTTCCAAAAGATATTCATTATGTTATTCCTTACGATACAACAGTTTTTGTTCATAAATCTATTGATGAAGTGGTTAAAACACTTTTAGAGGCTATACTTTTTGTTACAATCTTGATATATATCTTTTTAGGTAGCTTTAGAGTCACTATAATCCCTATTATCGCTATACCTGTTGCACTATTTGGAACATTTGTGGGGCTTTATATGGCAGGTTTTTCTATTAATTTATTAACATTATTTGGACTAATACTTTCTATAGGTCTGGTTGTTGATGATGCAATTATAGTGATTGAAAATATTGAAAGGATACTCCATACGCAAGATGTTACCGTAAAAGAGGCTGCATATGAGGCTATGAAAGAGTTAGCGACTCCAATAGTTGCCATTGTATTGGTTATTTCGTCTGTATTTATACCGGCAGCTTTTAATAGTGGTTTTAGCGGTGTCATGTATAAACAATTTGCTATGACAATCGTAATTTCAGTTTTAATCTCAGGTTTTGTAGCTTTGACTTTAACACCTGCGTTGTGTGTTATTTTTTTAAGAAAACGTGAAAAAGAGCCAATTTGGCCACTTAGAAAATTTAATCAATTTTTTAACTGGATAACTAGGTCATTTATCAGCACCGTTAAATTAACGATAAGATTATGGTTCTTTTCATTATTGTTATTTGGAGGATTGATATTTTTAACATATCATATTATTGAAAAAACACCGACCGGTTTGGTGCCAAATGAAGATCAAGGCATATTAATAGCATTAGCTTATACTATGCCTGGTACTTCCTTAAGGGGTACTGCCAAAGATGTTAGAGATATACAAAAAATGTTACTTGCAAATAAAAATATTAATGAGGTTGCAGCAGTTACGGGACTAGATTTGATGACATCGGCTCAAAAAACAGATGCAGCAGTTTTGTTTGCCCATCTGATACCGTGGAGTAAACGTACCGAAAAAAATCAAAGTTCTTTTGCTTTAGCTAAACATTTTATGAGTCTGTTTATGCAAGATAAAAATGCTTTTGTAATACCGGTCAGCCCTCCGCCAATTCGAGGCATGAGTATAACGGGTGGATTTAATATGTGGGTTGAAGATAGAGTTGGTGCGAATCTACAGACCCTAAACAGATATATTCAGGAGATAATTGCAAAAGCAAATAAAAACCCTGTGCTAGCGAGAGTTAGGACTACATTAAACACAAATGTACCGCAGTATTTTTTACAAGTCGATAGGGTGAAAGCAAAATCTATGAATGTCAGCTTATCATCTATATACAAAACATTGCAAAATACACTTGGTCAAGGATATGTAAATGATTTTAATATGTTTGGCAGAACGTATCATGTAGATATCGAATCTTTAGCAAAATATAGAAGAACGGTTAATAATCTACAAGATATTTTTGTAAAATCAGATAATGGTAATTTTATTCCTGTAAGTGAATTGGTGAAAATAAAACGAGTAGTAGGTCCTGATGTTATCCAGAGATTTAATATGTTTGATGCTGCTCAAATCAGTGGAGCGCCGGCACCAGGATACTCTTCAGATGAAGCTATGAATGCTATTAAAAAAATTGCCGATGGAATTTTGCCTGTAGGTTATACTACGGCATGGTCAGGTACATCTTATCAAGAACATAAGTTAGCCAGGCAACATAATTATACTTTGCTTTATGCTATAATACTTGTGTTTTTGATATTAGCGGCATTGTATGAGAGTTGGAGTATTCCTATTGCAGTTATCATATCAATTCCGTTTGCAATTTTTGGAGCGGCACTATCTGTATATTTACGTGGCTTAAATGCTGATATATATTTTCAGGTAGGATTAGTTACTCTTGTTGGATTATCTGCTAAAAATGCTATATTAATTGTTGAATTTGCTATGTATAGATTAAAGGGTGGCATGCCTTTAATTGATGCGATCATCGAAGCTTCTAAGTTAAGATTTAGACCTATCGTTATGACGTCAATGGCTTTTATTGCAGGTACGCTTCCTTTGGTGTTTAGTTCAGGAGCCGGCGCAAACAGCCGCCATATTTTAGGAACAACAGTTGTTGGCGGGATGCTTGGTGCAACACTAATAGGGATAATATTTATACCGATGTTTTTTTATTTAGTAGTGAAGATTCGCCAGGTATTTGTCAAATAAAAAAGGGAAGATATGCCAAAATGGAGCTATGAGAATGATATTGCTTATGATGAGATAGATATAAGTAAGATTCAAGATAATGATTTTTTGTTTAATCTTTTAGCAATAGCATCCTTTATTGAGATTACATCGGATATTTATGCTGTTAATTTAAGCGATTATTATAAAGACTGCGACGAGGCAGTGGCTTGGCTAAATGATGTATGGGAATTAGAAGAGGTGCAACACGGAAAAGCATTAAGAAGGTACGTCAATCAAGTATGGCCGAATTTTAATTGGCAAAGATCATACGATATATTTTTGAAGTCTTATTTGCCTCTTTGCAGTGTTGAATCTTTTCAGCCTACCCAAGCAAAAGAGATGCTGGCTCGCATGATAGTTGAAACAGGAACATCTACGTTTTATCACGCCCTGGAAGAATACTCTAAAGATTTAAAAGAACCTGTTTTGGGACGATTGGCTTACTTGATTAATAAAGATGAAGTAAATCATTATGGTTACTTTGATCACTACTTTAAATATTATAACAAACATGAAAAAAACGGTAGAAGCGATATTGTAAAAGTAATTATTAATCGTTTAAAAGAAGCTAATGATGAAGATGTTAAACTTGGTTTTTACGCTGTGCATGAGCATATAAATAGCAATCAATCTCAAAAAGAGGCTTTTGATTTATTTCATGAAAGTATATCTGAGTATGCTAAAAAATATTATCCATATAATATGGCGATAAAAATGATGTTGCATCCACTTGATTTAAATAGCATGGTTGCATCAACAGTAACGCCTATTTTAAAGCAAGCTATGAGAATTTTGGGAGTTTAGTAGTTATGTGTATATAAAATAAAGCAACAAGGTAAAAGCTATGAAAAAAATCTTTATAATGCTCTTTTTATTTTTAAATTTCTACACTGTGCTTGACGCACAACAGATTTCATTTCAGATGTATAATGATTATTTTGCAGGAACAGATAAGCTTTTTACAAACGGTATTGGAGTTAGTTGGCTAGATAATACATATCGCAACCGACAGCCAAATAAAACTGCTAGTTACAGTAAACATGCCTTTAAATTATTGCATTTTTTACATTTAGCCAAACAAAATTCTACTAAAAATTACACAGCAGGCATTAGTCTCTCTCAAATCATGATAACACCTCCAGATACATCTAAAACCATTCCTCAATATAATCATATGCCATATGCCGGTTATCTTGGTTTGTCTATGTTTGCATTTAAGTGGGATGAAAATAGCTACAATGAGTATCGTATCACTTTTGGAGTTGTTGGACATCAAGCAGGAGCGGCATTTGTTCAGAAAAACTTTCATCATCTAATCGGCGATACAATTCCTCAAGGATGGGATACGCAGATAAAAACACGCTGGATTATCAATATATTGGCAGCAAAAGGGTATAAAACATGGTCAAAAAACTATAATAATCAATATGCCATGGATTGGACAAATCATTACGGCGCACAACTAGGCAACAATAAAATAGATACATTTGCTAATACAATGTTTACAATAGGGCATAATTATATTCAAAATTTTAATATGCATTATCCATATTTAAAAGAAGATATCTCTCTTATTAATCCAGGAAAATTACACCATGGGTTTGGCTATGACTTTAGCCTAGGGATAACAGGCGAAGCATTGGCATATTCGTATATACTAAGAGAGGCTCAGCACGAAGGATACAATACGCAAGAAAACAATCTCAATATTATATTATTTGCAGGAACAGAGCTTTTTTTTGGCAATAATCAAACATTTTCATTTTTTTATCAAGCGCAGTCACCGTACGATAGGCATGAAAAACGTTTTGATGTTATAGGCAGTTTTGTATATTCATACAGGTTTTAGTTTTTATATATCGCTTAAACATTAATTAAAGCTTTATTGTGTATAATTGCAAACTTTTTAGATACTTATTTAGATTTTAAGGAAGCGCAATGTACGCAATCATCAAAAACGGTGGAAAACAATATAAAGTTCAAGAAGGTGATATTTTATCATTTGATAAAATGAGCCTTGAACCAAAAGCCACTATTGAAATTAAGGAAGTTTTAGCTGTTAATTCAGGGGAACTAAAGACCGGCACCCCTTACGTTGAGGGTGCTGTTGTAACTGCAGAAGTTATTAATGAAGGACGCGATAAAAAAGTGGTAATCTTCAAAAAGCGTCGCCGTAAAGACAGCAAAGTTAAACGAGGGTTTAGAAGAGATTTTACACGTGTTCGCATCATTAAAATTGCAGCATAATTTATTAAACACAGAAGGAGAATAGTATGGCTCATAAAAAAGGTCAAGGTAGTACTCAGAATAATCGTGATTCAGCAGGACGCAGGTTAGGTGTGAAAAAATTTGGTGGTGAGAGTGTTAGAGCCGGTAATATTATTATCCGCCAACGCGGAACAAAAATTCATCCTGGTAAAAATATAGGCATGGGAAAAGATCATACTCTTTTTGCTTTAATAGACGGAGTTGTAACTTTTGAGCGTAAAGATAAAACAAGAAAACAAGTTTCAATTATTCCTACCGCATAACTCCATTGTACAACCGCTATAGTTTTGCGGTTATACATTTTCATCGACTTGCGTTACTAGTTTGCTTTTTAATATTTTCAATTTTTAATAGTTTATTTTATCTTACATGTAAGTTATTGACTTTATTTATTATAGTGCTTCATATCGGCTAAGTAAAATTTATACTTAAAAATTGTACAAGGATTTTTTATGTTTATTGATAACGTTGAGCTTAAAGTTTCATCAGGAAAAGGTGGAGCAGGCTGTGTTTCGTTTCGTCGTGAAAAATTTGTTGTAAATGGTGGTCCAGACGGTGGTGACGGCGGTAAGGGCGGTGATGTTTGGTTTAAATGTGATAATAACACGCACACGCTGTCTCGTTTTCAGCGTAATATGCATATTAAAGCTGAAAACGGTAAGCCCGGCTCTAGCTACAATATGAGCGGTAAGTCTGGACAAAAGCAGGTAATTATTGTACCGCCTGGTACTCAAATTATTGATGTTCAAAATAATGAGGTTATTTTCGATATGCTTATTGATGGCGAAGAGAAGCTATTACTAAAGGGCGGTAAAGGAGGGCTTGGTAACACTCATTTTAAGTCTTCTACAAAACAAAGACCTACATATGCTCAACCCGGAGAAGCAGGACAGACTAAGGATGTTCGCTTAGAGCTGAAATTGATTGCAGATGTCGGTTTGGTTGGATTTCCCAATGTTGGTAAGTCAACTTTGATTTCTACACTCTCTAATGCACGACCTGAAATTGCAAATTATGAGTTTACGACTCTTACGCCAAAATTGGGTCAAGTAAATATCGGTGATTATGAATCATTTATAATGGCAGATATTCCAGGAATTATCACAGGAGCTAGCGATGGAAAAGGGCTGGGTATAAAGTTTTTGCGTCATATTGAAAGAACAAATATAGTGCTGTTTATGATTGATTTGGCATCATATCGTGATTTGTCACAGCAGTATAGTACGCTAAAACAAGAAATATCTAAATTTTCTGCTAAATTAGCCGGAAGCAAATTTGCCATAGCATTAACAAGAGCTGATATATTGTCTCAAGAAGCAAGAGTCGAGGCAACCAAGAAGTTTATTCAATCACTGCAACTGCATCCAAGCGAGACGGATGATTTTGGATTTGATGAAAGTTTACCCTACTTTGTACAGTCTTTTGCTGATGAAGAGTTGGGCTACAATGCAAAGGAGCCATATTTTATAATAGCTATATCAGCAGCGGCAAATATTAATATTAGTCCGTTAAAACATGCTTTATTTAATCTTGTGCATACAGATAAACAGCTATGAGCCGTATTGTTCTTAAGGTGGGTAGTGCCATTTTGTCTGAAAACATGCAGATATCCAGTACTATGATTAGTAATATTGTTAGCCTTATTTTAGATTTAAAACAAAAATATGAAGTTGTATTGGTTTCTTCTGGAGCAGTTTTAGCCGGTTATTCACAATTAAAGCTAGATAAAAGTGTTTTAGAAAACAAGCAGGCGTTAGCAGCTATCGGACAACCTTTGCTGATGAATAAATTTCGTCTGGAGTTTGCTAAGTATGGCCAGGTACCGGCACAAATTTTATTAACAGCATCCAATTTAAATACTCCTGCGCAAAACCAAAAAATCAAAAATACTCTCAATGTCTTATTACAACAAGATATTATTCCAATTGTTAATGAAAATGATGCTACGGCGGTTGAAGAGTTGGTAGTAGGAGATAATGACCAGTTATCGGCATATCTGGCTTGCAGTATTGAGGCTGATATGCTGGTTATATTATCAGATATAGATGCTTATTATGATAGCGATCCGCATAAAAACAGTAACGCTAAAGCATATAAAAAAGTTGAGAATATTAGCAAACAGGAGTTAGACCAACTTAAGTCTCCAAATCATGATTTTGCAACAGGTGGAATAGTAACAAAACTAAAAGCCGCATCATATATGCTTACATGTAAGCGTCAAATGTTTCTAGCAAGTGGATTTGACTTAGAGAATGTGCGCTCTTTTTTACTGGATAATCAACAAACAAACGGCACTTTATTTTCTAAAAGTAAGGGATAGTTATGAAAGTTATATTTATGGGTACGCCACCTTATGCAGATGAGATATTAAAAACACTTTTACTGCAAAATAATATTGAAATAGTAGGTGTTTATACACAGCCTGACAAACCGGTAGGCAGAAAGCATGTGGTTACGCCATCAGCGGTTAAAATTACAGCAAAAAAACATAATCTAGATATTTATCAGCCTAATAACCTAAAAGATACTTCTAGTATCAATGAGTTTTTAAAACTAAAGTGCGATTATGTTGTTGTGGCGGCATATGGACAGATTTTACCACAACAAATTTTAAATCACGCTCCATGTATAAATCTTCATGCATCTATCTTGCCAAAATATAGAGGTGCTAGTCCTATTCAGGAGGCTATCTTAAACAATGATAAGCGGACTGGCGTAACTGCTATGAAAATGAATAAAGGTTTAGATACCGGTGATATTATTAAAATTAGCTCAACTTTTATAAAACCGGGCGAAATGGTGCAGTCTTTGTATGATAGATTAACAAAGATCGCATGTAAGCTTACCGTGGATGTATTGCATGATTATCACTTATATACACCTATGGCTCAAGATAATCTTACAGCATCATATTGCGGTAAAATAACAAAACAAGACGGCCTTGTAGATTTTGATAATGCAATGACCATATACAATAAATATAGAGCTTTTGAGCCATGGCCGGGTATCTATTTGCAAAGTGGATTGAAATTAAAAGCTCTTGATTTATACGATGCTACACAAATTCATAACAAGGGCCAGATATTGGCGGTTGAAAATAAATATATCATTGTCGGATGCAAGATTGGTTCTGTTAAAATATATAAAGTACAGCCGGCATCGAAAAAAGAGATGGATATTATCTCCTATATTAACGGAAGGCGCTTGGGTTGTGAAGATTATCTGTCTTGATGTTGTTGATTCTACACAAGCCTATCTGATTGACGCTGTTTTAAATAAGCAATTATTTGCTCCTGTCGCAGTATCGGCAAAGATTCAACATCAGGGAAAAGGCAGCCGTGGAAATGACTGGATAAGTAAAGAAGGGAACCTATTTTTGTCTTTTGCGATACCAGCAAGCATGCTTCCGCAAGACTTAAAAATAGAATCCTCATCTATTTATTTATCATATATACTAAAAGAGGTGTTACAAGAATTAGGTTCTAATGTATGGTTAAAATGGCCTAATGATTTTTATTTGGATGATAAAAAAATAGGTGGTACACTTGTTCAGTTTAAGAAAGATATTCTTATTTGTGGCATCGGATTAAATATTAAATATGCACCAGATGGCTTTAGCCTTTTAGATATACAATGCAGTAAGACAGAAATTATTAACTCTTATTTCACTAAATTGGAAAAAAAACTTTCATGGAAGTATATTTTTAGCAAATATAGGTTAGAATTTGACAAAAGCAAAATATATTTTTCGCATTTTAGAAATCATCTTATTTCATTAAAAGATGCTTCGTTGCTAGATGATGGTTCTATTTTGTGTGAGGGGGAAAGGATGTTTAGCATAAGATGAGCGAAATTATTGTTATAGCAAATCAAAAAGGTGGTGTAGGCAAAACTACAACTGCCGTAAATCTAGCCGCATCATTAGCAGTTGCCGAAAAAAAAGTCTTACTTATAGATGCTGATCCACAGGCTAATGCGACAACTTCGTTAGGATTTCATCGCAATGATTATGAATTTAATGTATACCATGTATTAATTGGTGCTAAAAAATTAAAAGATATCATTCTTAAATCAAATCTTCCCTCGCTCCATTTAGCACCGTCTAATATAGGCTTAGTCGGTATCGAAAAAGAGTATTATGAAGCTAATAACGTACAAGGAAGAGAGTTAGTCTTAAAGCAAGCAATCGAACTTGTAAAAAAAGATTATGAATATATTATTATTGATTCTCCTCCCGCTTTGGGGCCGATGACTATTAATGCGCTTTCCGCATCTAATTCTATTATTATTCCCATACAATGTGAATTTTTTGCATTAGAGGGGTTGGCGCAGCTTTTAAATACTGTCAGACTCATAAGAAAAACAATCAATCCGACACTAAGTATCAGAGGATTTTTACCTACAATGTTTAGCGCACAAAACAATCTTTCAAAGCAGGTTTTTGCAGATTTAAGACAACATTTTCAAAGTAAATTATTTAAAGACGGAGAAAACAAATTTATCGTTATTCCAAGAAATGTTAAACTTGCAGAATCTCCATCTTTTGGAAAACCAGCAATTCTTTATGACGTCAAATCTAAAGGTTCTGTTGCATATCAAGACTTAGCACAAGCGATTATAGCATGAGTAAAGCAAAGGCATTAGGCAGAGGACTAGAAGCGCTACTAGGCGAGATGGGTGATGCGTATGAAAATGAACTGCCCCAGCATAATTCAGTTATGGATATAGAGCTCAAACACATACGTCCTAATCCGTTTCAACCGCGAAAACATTTTGATGAGGCTTCGCTTGCAGAACTAGGTGAATCAATCAAAAATGATGGATTGCTGCAGCCTGTGGTTGTTACACAGGATATTGACGGATTTGTGTTAATCTCTGGAGAAAGGCGAGTTAGAGCCTCTAAGCTGGTTAAATTAAAAAGCATTCGAGCTATTTTGATTAATGTAGATGAAGCTCAAATGCGGCAATTATCATTGATAGAAAATATTCAGCGCGACGAACTAAATGCCATAGAATTATCAGAAGCTTATCAAGAGCTTATTAAAACTCACAATATAACCCATGATGAATTGTCGCATATGATCCATAAGAGCCGTACACATATAACCAATACTCTAAGGCTGTTGCAGCTCTCTAGTAAAACACAAAAAGCATTGGTTGAGAAAAAGATAACGGCAGGACATGCAAGAGCATTGATAGGGCTAGATGATAAAGAGCAACAGATGATGGTAAATTCAATTATGGGTCAAAAATTAAGTGTGCGTGATGTGGAAAAAACAATTCAATCCATGAAAGTCTTGGTATCAAAAGATGAAGACGTACAAGGTAAGGTAGAGTATGATTTCAATATTTTAAAATCATCTCTAACGCAATTAGGTTTACATGTAAAGATACAAAGGAATAAACTGATAATTGAATTTAAAACTCAAGGAGAGATAGATACGCTAAGTTCAATATTTACAAAATAATGTAATTATATAAAATAAAATTTAGAATTTAACTGTTGTTTCAATTTATAAACAGTATAATTACATAAAATTTAGGAGGTTTTATGTTAGATATAAGTTTGTTGTTGCTTATTTCAACGGCAGTTGTATTTCTTTTGCTTATCGGCATATTAAACAATATGCTTTATAAGCCCTTAATAGGATATATGCAGCAGCGGGATTTAAGTATAAAAAACGATTTGCAAAAAGTCGTGCAAAATGAAGATGAAATAGCAAAATTAAACGCCAAAGCCGATCAAATTATCTTAGATGCCAAATATGCGGCTTTAGCCCAAAAAGAAAAGATGATTGCGCAGACTAAGCTTCTAATAGAGAAGAAGATAGAAGAAAAGCGTCTTGCATTGGCTGAAGATTATGCTAAGTTTGAAGCAAGTCTATACAAAAATAGAATTAGCTTGATTAAAGATCTGAAGAAAAAAGCACCTGTATTTAAAGCACAAATTGTTGCTAAATACAATACGCTTTAAAGGTACTATAATGATAAAAAAAATATTATTACTTTTAGTCGTTGTCACATCTTTGTTTGCCGGTGAAACGTCGACTGTTAATTCTACCGATATAGTGTGGAGGACTATTAACTTTGTTATTTTTGCTGCAATTGTATGGTATTTAACAGCAGATCCAATTAAAACATATTTAGCCAATAGAACTAAAAAAATAGCAGATGCCTTGCAAACTGCTCAGAATAAAATCCATGAGTTGAAAAAACAGAAAATTGAAGCAGAGCAAAAAGTTGCTGATGCAAAAAAATTAGCTGACGAGATATTGGCATTATCTAAAAGAGAGAATAAGATTGTTGTTGACTCAATGCTTTCTCGTTGTGACGCGGAATTATCAATTTTAGATGAGCAGAACTTATCTTTGATGGAATTAGAACAACGTAAAATGGCTAAAAGCGTAGTACAAGATATTTTGACTGATTTATTAACTCAAGATGATGTAAGCTTAAATAAACAAGAGATGGTAGATATTATATTAAAGAAGGTGGCATAAGATGGATGCTTTGGTCGCAAAACGATATGTTAAAGCCTTAAAAGAATCTTTTAAAACTAATGAGTTGGTTAAACTAGACATTGTTTTTTCGGCTATTTCAGATTCACTAAAACAACCTAAGATTGCGCGTTTTATGGAGAATCCGGAAACAAGTCGTAAAGACAAGATAGACATTTTACTAGAAACTATTAAATCTGTTAAATCCGCTAAATTAGATAATTTTTTCAGATTGCTAGTTGATAATGGGCGTTTAAATATTATACCATCAATCTCAAAGATTCTTAAAGAAGAGATATCGTCTATTAAGAATAGCTATACTGGTTATATATATAGTAATGAAGCTCTGGATGATAAATCATTGGCACACCTAGGTAAAGATCTTAGCAGTAAGATAGGTGCAAGGATAAATTTACAATACATAAAAAATGATTTTAATGGAATTAAAATTGATGTCAAAGATTTAGGTATTGAGATAGATTTTTCACAAACAAAAATTGATTCACAAATTATAAATCATATTTTAAAAGCAATTTAACAAAAGAGGAGTAGTGTAGTGGTAGCAAAAATACAAGCTGATGAGATTAGTTCTATCATCAAAGAACGTATAGATAACTTTGAATTAAGTGTAGATATCAATGAGACAGGTCAAATTGTCTCAGTTGCTGATGGTGTTGCAAAGGTATATGGCTTAAGTAACGTAATGGCCGGAGAGATGGTTGAATTTGAAGAGGGAACTGTAGGTTTAGCGCTTAATCTTGAAGAAACAAATGTCGGCATTGTTGTTTTAGGTAGTGGCGATATGCTAAAAGAGGGGATGAGCGTAAAAAGATTGGGCAAACTTTTGCGTGTACCTGTTGGAGAGAGCTTAGTTGGACGGGTAGTAAACTCTTTAGGCGAACCAATTGACGGTAAAGGTCCTATACAAAGCAGTGAATTTAGGTTAGTAGAAGAAAAAGCACCTGGAATCATGGCTAGAAAATCAGTGCATGAACCTCTTGCAACCGGCATTAAAGCTATCGATGCTTTAGTGCCAATAGGTAGAGGACAGCGTGAACTGATTATCGGAGACAGACAGACGGGAAAAACAACTGTTGCATTAGATACAATTATTAATCAAAAAGGTAATGGTGTTATCTGTATATATGTGGCTGTCGGACAAAAATCATCGACAGTAGCGCAAGTAGTTAAACGTTTAGAGGAAAATGGAGCAATGCAATACACTATAGTTGTTAGTGCTACTGCTTCTGAAGCTGCTGCCCTGCAATATCTAGCACCATACACAGGTGTTACTATGGGCGAATATTTTAGAGATAATGCTAAACACGGCTTGATTATTTATGATGATTTATCAAAGCATGCAGTAGCTTATCGTGAGATGTCATTAATATTACGCCGTCCTCCGGGCCGTGAAGCATATCCAGGAGATGTTTTTTATCTTCATTCTAGACTTTTGGAGCGTGCAGCAAAATTAAGCGATGCGAGAGGGGCGGGCTCTTTAACCGCATTACCTATTATTGAAACACAAGCTGGTGATGTTGCAGCATATATTCCGACAAATGTTATTTCTATTACTGACGGACAGATTTTTCTAGAAACAGACCTTTTTAATTCAGGTGTTCGTCCAGCTATTAATGTGGGCTTATCTGTATCTAGAGTTGGTGGTGCTGCTCAAATAAAAGCAACCAAGCAAGTTGCAGGTACGCTTCGTTTAGATCTTGCTCAGTACCGTGAACTTCAGGCATTTGCACAGTTTGCATCGGATCTGGATGAATTGTCAAGAAATCAATTAGAGCGTGGACAAAGAATGGTTGAGGTTTTAAAACAGCCTCCATATTCTCCACTACCAGCTGAGAAACAGGCTCTTATTATATTTGCAGGAAATGAAGGCTTTTTGGATAATATCGACGTATCATCAGTTGTTAAATTTGAAGCTGAGCTGTATCCTTTTGTCGAAGCTTCTTATCCTCAAATTTTTGAAACCATAAAAAGTAAATTAAAGATTGATGACGATACTAAAGCACTAATGTTGAAAGCTTTAGAAGAATTTAAGCTTACATTTATGGCTTCATAAAGGAATATTGATGGCAGATCTTCAAGATATTAAACGAGAGATCAAAAGCGTATCTAATACTCAAAAAACAACACGAGCCATGAAGCTTGTCTCAACAGCAAAACTTCATAAGGCTAAAGAGTTGACAGAACGCTCTAAAATGTTTGCCGATAAACTAAATAGTATCATGTCTGAAATTGCGGGTCGCCTAAAATGTCATTCTATAAATGAGATACCAAATCGGGCATTTCATCTTATAGATGACCCTAAAGTTGTTGATATTGTTTTTGTAACGGCGGATAAGGGTTTGTGTGGCGGTTTTAATTTGCACACAATTAAAGCAATTAAGAGATTATTGGCAGAGTTTGAAAATAAAAATATAACTGTTAGATTGCGTGGAGTCGGTAAAAAGGGCATAGAGTTTTTCAAATATAATAAGATTGAAATGTTGGATGAAGTTATTAATCTAAGCTCAAAACCAGATTTACAGCGTTCAGACGAGTTTATTTCTACATCACTAAATGATTTTATTGCCAAAAAGACAGATGCGCTTTATATAATATATAACGGCTATAAAAATATGTTAACTCAAGAATTGCATGTAAATAAGATTCTGCCTATTGATCCTGGCTTGTTTCATTGTGAGGATCCAGTTCATGAGCCTTATTTAGAAGTAGAGGCTTATGATCAGGAGGTAATGTTAGATTCTTTGACGAAAAAGTATGTACACACTAGTATGTATTTTGCGTTAATTGATTCAGTAGCAGCAGAACACAGCGCTAGAATGCAGGCCATGGATACGGCAACAAATAATGCAAATGAGATGGTAAAATCTTTAAATGTTAAATATAATAAAGCTAGGCAAGCCGCAATTACAACCGAGCTTATAGAAATAATCAGTGGCGTGGAGGCAATGAGATAATGGAGAGAAATATGATTGGAAAAATTAGTCAGGTTATGGGTCCTGTGGTTGATGTTGATTTTGACGGATATCTTCCTTTAATGAATGAGGCTATAGAAGTTCAAAATGTAAATGAAGGTAAGCAGACTCGCCTCATATTGGAAGTAGCTGCACATTTAGGTGATGGCCGGGTACGTACGATTGCCATGGATATGAGCGAGGGCCTAGTGCGTGGTATGGATGCAAA
>WFMO01000095.1 GCA_015489055.1 Helicobacteraceae bacterium
AATTAGTGCTAACGGTGTAGGTATCGAGAGAATTTTTCCTATTTATTCTGATAGTATAGATAATATAAAAGTAATTCGTCGTGGTCGCGTGCGTCGTGCAAAATTATTTTATTTACGTGACTTAGCTGGCAAAAAAGCAAGAATTAAAGAGCTACGAAGAAAATAATTGCTTAAACAGCAAATAGGCTACAAAGCACAACTGTAAGGGCTTAATATGTCTAATACTGCTTTAAAACATATTGGTATCTTTGGTCCTACCGGTTATATAGGAACAAAGCTGATTATTGATCTATATAATCAGGGATATAAGTTAAGCCTTTTTGCAAGAAATATACGGAAATTATCTTATTTGCAGCAAAACGACTGTGCCCTTCTTTATTTTCAAGAACCTAGAATATGCGTAATTGAGTCATTTTTAGAAGAAAAAAATTTTAACACTCTTTGCCAAAATCTACAAGGTATAGATACTGTTTATTATCTTGTACATTCATTAGGAACACAAGAGAATGATTTTTTAATACAAGACAATAAGTTGGCATCTTTGGTAGCGCGAGCTGCTTCACGGGTAAATGTAAAACAGATAGTTTATCTAGGCGGTCTTGGCGTTGATCTTTCTTATGCCCCATTATCAAAACATCTAAAAAGCAGACAAGAAACCGGAAATCATCTAAGACGCCATCATGCCTGCGTTACGGAACTTCGTGCCGGTGTGATTATCGGTGCCGGGTCAGCAAGCTTTGAGATTATAAGAAGCTTGGGAATGAAATTGCCATTTTTACCTCTTTTGCATCAAAGAGAGGGTTTGTGTCAGCCAATATTTGTAGATGATGTCATAGCTTACTTAAAACATGTGCTGTTAAATAATGTTTATTATGGAAAAATTGCAGAAGTTGGCTCTGATAATGTACTCAGCTATAGCGATATGGTAAAGATTTTTGCTAAAACCATAGTGCATAAAAATCTTAAAAAGTTACCTTTACCAATTTTCAACCGTCTTTTAACCAATAATTTACTTAGCTTTATTATTGCCAAAATGACCCAAATGCCATATTTGTTAGTTAGAAGCTTAATTGAAGGCATGAGCTGTGACGCTGTTGTAGATAAATATCCGATTAACAAGATTGATCCGCTTGTTACTATACGTCCATTGTGCTACCGAGATTCTATTAGAATTGCTATGGTTCGGACTGAAGGTAGGATGATCAATAGCGTTTGGTCAACTCCTTATGAATCATCAGTTATGAATGCCCAGCACCAAAAACAATTTATTTCTCTTAGTTCTAAAGAGATAGAAGGTATGTTGTTTGAAGAGTACAGCAGACATATCGGAGTTGAGCAGATCTCTTGTGTTTTTGATAACATCAAAGACATAGGCGGTGATCGTGGTTATTTTTCTCCTAAATGGTTATGGAGTATAAGGGGATTTATAGATAAACTCTTGGGTGGACCTGGACTGTCCTCCTATAAGGTAGATAAAAATTATATTAAGGTAGGAAGTAGAATTGATTTTTGGGTAGTTACATACTATAGAGATTGGACATATGAGAAAACCCTTCGCTTAAAAGCTAAAATGAAATCGCCAGGTCACGCATGGCTGCAGTTTAGCATTAAAACATCTAAAGACAAACAAGATGCGGTATTGAGTTTAAAAGCATATTTTGAACCTATAGGTATTTTTGGCTATATTTATTGGTATAGCCTTTATTTTATACATAAATACATCTTTCGTACAATGGTAAACAATATTATTGATGAAGCAACCTCAAATGATTTTAAGCATATTATTGATCCTAATAATCCTTTAAAGCTCTAGCAATATCTCTTTTCATATCCTTTTGCTTTAAATCTTCTCGTTTATCATGCAAGTTTTTACCTTTAGCGATAGAAATTTGAATTTTTACTAAATTTCTATGATTAAAATATAATTGTAGTGGTACTATCGTATATCCGTCTCTTTGTACGGCACTTTTTAGTTTACTTAACTCTTTTTTGTGAAGCAGGAGTTTTCTACTTCGTCTTTCTTCGTGAGTATAATAATGATGCGTAGTTGATAATCGTCCAATATGGGCATTAAACAAAAATGCCTCATCTTTTACAAGTCTGACAAAACTATCTTTTAGGTTTACTCTTGAAGCGCGTACGGCTTTAACCTCGCTTCCCTCTAAAACTAAACCTGCTTCAAGTTTTTCAAGTATATGGTAGTCATGAAAAGCCTTTTTATTTTTAGCTATTGTTTTACCCATTGTCTTTTTCTCCATCTGTTTAATTCTGATTTTAGGGAGATCTTTATAGATAGAAAAAGCTGCTCCCGCTCCCGCTGAAAAAATAATTTGCCCGATAAAAGTTCTTTAACTGCGGATATAGATGCAGCGCTGGCGCAAAAAGATCATTCGCCTGATTGATATCCATGTTCTTTAAAACATCTACTGACCTCATCTGCAGGTACTCTTGTGTTTTGGTATCTGGTAGAGGATTGTAAAAATTTTGTCTATATTGTTTATAAACTTGAGGTGTTGATATTTGTATATCCGGTGTGATTATCTTTAAGGGTAGTATGTCTTCATCAAATTGTTCCACTATCTCTCCGGTACCGCTAACATTTGCACTGTTTACGTCATATATAAAAAAAGGAACATCAGCGCCCACTTTCGCACCTATTTTTACTAACTCTTGAGCACTTAGGCCCAAATGAAGTACTTCATTGCACATTCTTAGAAACACTGCAGCGTCACTACTTCCACCGCCTAATCCCGCAAAAGATGGGATATTTTTATTTACATGTACACCGTAAGATGATAACAATCTGTTCAACTTATCGGAATTAGTAGCTTTTTTTAGTTCAAGATATGCTTTATATATAGTATTTTGCTCTATTTTACATGTAAAATCACCGACTATTTCAAATTTACTGCTTTGTTTTTTTACAAATGATAATTCATCATATAGATGCGGGACTTTCATAAATCTTGAGATTAGCTCATGGTACTCGCCTCTTTGAGAGGTGATTTTTAAAAAAATATTCACTTTGGCATGTGCTTGATAGATTTTCATGATTTTTTGGTAAACTTTTTGTAAAAATTATCTAAAATCGATGTGTCGGCATGCAAAGAAGCGTTTTGATTTGCATTTTTTACCGCAGTTATTAATTCTTGTCTTAGTACTATGACTTCTGATGGTGCCTCAATACCGAGTTTGACGACACCTTTGTCTATTGAGATTATTTTTACTTCTATATTGTCTCCGATGACAATAGACTCGTTTAACTTGCGAGATAAAATTAACATAATGGAACCTTGTTCAACTCATACGTTACATTAGAGCCGGTTATTTTTATAATTGTAATTGTATCATTATTATCAAGCCAATAGTAGCCATCTGCTTTTTTATCAAAATTACCTATGCTTAATACTTTGCCAAGTAATATATTATTAATGTTTGCGTTATAGTTATTTTTTGGAACGTTTAGCGATTGTTTAATATCTATTGG